>JAKEEG010000097.1 GCA_022616555.1 Ignavibacteriota bacterium
ACCGTCATCGGAGACACTCGGCGCTCGGATATCACTCGCCGGTTGACTTCGAACAATTACACTCTTAACTTCGTGTCCAACTTTTCGGGGAAAGATCAATTGTACGTCAAAGAAAAATGTGAGTCAAACATACATCGATTACACCATATTGTGCTTTGCTATTCACATACGTTTTTATTATTTTTCAGTTTACCCGTCAGCGACCATCGGTCGCTTTTTTAATGAACGTTACTAATCCCTATAGCGTCCGTGTACGTTTTGCGCCAAGCCCGACAGGCTACCTACACGTTGGGGGGCTGAGGACCGCCCTCTATAACTATCTGTTCGCGAAACACAACGGCGGCAAGTTTTTGTTGCGGATTGAAGACACTGACCAGAGCAGGAAGGTCGAAGGTGCGGTCGAAAATCTCATCGCCACTCTGGATTGGGCGGGCGTTCATTATGACGAGGGTCCAAACAGAGATGGCGGACACGGTCCGTATGTTCAATCGCAGAGATTAGACCTCTATCATAAATACGCCAGGCAATTGGTTGAGCAGGGGAACGCGTACTATTGCTTTTGCACTCCTGAGCGATTGGAGGAAGTCCGCAAGAAGCAGCAGGCGCAAAAGCTCTCGCCAAAGTATGACGGGCATTGTCGTTTTATCCCTGCCGAAGAAGCAAAGCGACGCAGGGAATCCGGCGAGATGTCCGTCGTGCGGATGAAAATTCCCGATGGCGGTGAGACAGCATTTGAGGATATTATTCGCGGCAGAGTAACAATCGCTAATTCGATACTGGATGATCAGGTTATATTGAAATCCGATGGATTCCCCACCTATCATCTCGCCGTTGTGGTGGACGACCATCTGATGGAGATCAGCCACATTATTCGGGGCGAGGAGTGGCTCCCCAGCACGCCGAAGCATGTGCTTCTGTACCGATATTTCGGATGGGATATGCCGCAGTTTGCGCATCTGCCGTTGCTGTTGAATCCTGATAAATCAAAACTCAGCAAGCGGCAGGGCGATGTGGCGGTGGAGGACTACCGGGCGAAAGGGTATTTCAAAGAAGCGCTGGTGAATTTTGTGGCGTTCCTCGGCTGGAATCCCGGCGACGAGCGCGAAGTATTTACGATGGATGAGCTGGTTAAGGAATTCAGCTTGGAGCGCGTGGGCAAAGCTGGCGCGGTGTTTAATATAGAGAAGCTCGATTGGTTCCAGTTTCAGCATCTCCAGAAGAAAACCGATAATGAGATGCTGACGCTGTTGAAGGGACAGTTGAAATCATCTGGCATTAGCAATACCTTTCAGGATTCCTATCTTTTAGGGGTGATAGGAGCTATGCGTGAGCGTGCTACGTTTGTTAGAGATTTTGTCGAGAAAAGCCCGTATTTTTTCACCCCGCCGTTGGAATACGACGCGGCAGTGGTGAAGAAGCGCTGGAAGCCTGACTCGTCGGCAAAGCTAACAAAGCTGTCGGAGGAATTTTCAATGCTCTCCAATCCTACAAAAGAAGATTTCGAGGCGGCATTGCAGCGCACGGCGGAAGCTTTGAAAATTGGCAATGGTGAATTGATTCATCCATTGCGACTGGCAGTGTCGGGACTTGGTGCTGGTCCAGGGCTGTACGATATATTGTTCATTCTCGGAAAGGATGAAACAATTAAGAGGATCAAAACAGCCATTGAAAAGATACAATAATAGGACGCGGAAAAAACGAATTGAAAGAAGATTATTGCGGATCTATAATTAAAAAAGTTTTAATCGGCTTTTATCAGGCCGTCATCAGCTTCTTCCGCGTCCCATTCAGTTAAAAATGCAAATGAAGAACGATATAATTCAAGAAACAAACGTTGAAGTCGCTCCTCGCAAGAACTTCATCCGCGAGATTATTGAAGACGACTTGAAGACCAACAAGTACGGCGGGCGGGTACATACGCGCTTTCCTCCCGAGCCGAACGGTTATTTGCATATCGGTCATGCGAAGTCGATATGCCTGAACTTTGGCGTCGCGCGGGATTACAACGGCAAGTGCAACCTCCGTTTCGACGATACAAATCCTACTAAAGAAGAGCAAGAATACGTTGAGTCTATCAAAGAAGACGTGAAATGGCTGGGATACGATTGGGAGGAAAGGGAGTTTTACGCCTCGGATTACTTTGAGAAGCTCTATGAATTTGCCGTTCAGCTTATCAAAAAGGGTAAGGCGTTTGTTTGCGATTTGAGTGGCGATCAAGTTCGTCAATATCGGGGTACGCTCACTGAACCCGGGAAAAATAGCCCCTACCGTGATCGCACGGTTGAGGAAAATCTCGATTTATTCGAGCGCATGAGAAAAGGTGAGTTTCCGGACGGTTCAAAGACGCTACGCGCGAAAATCGATATGGCGGCGCCCAATATTAATATGCGCGACCCGGTGATGTACCGTATCTTACGCGCCACGCACCATCGTACAGGCGACAAGTGGTGCATTTACCCGACGTATGACTGGGCGCATGGACAATCGGATTCCATCGAAAACATCACACACTCGCTGTGCACGCTGGAGTTTGTAGACCACCGTCCGCTTTACGATTGGTACCTCGAACAACTTGGCGTTTATCGCTCGCAACAAATAGAATTTGCCAAGCTCAATTTGACTTATACAGTTTTGAGCAAGCGCAATCTCCTGCAACTTGTAGAAGAGGGATCTGTTTCGGGTTGGAACGACCCCCGTATGCCGACCATTTCCGGATTGCGGCGTCGCGGCTATACGCCGGAATCGATACGGCTGTTCGCTGACCGCATCGGTATTGCGCGCAGCGAAAGCACCGCGGAAGTAACGCAACTTGAGGACTGTCTGCGCGAAGACCTTAACCGCCGCGCTCTCAGGGCAATGGCGGTGCTTCGTCCAGTGAAAGTTGTCATCGAAAATTATCCCGACGACCAAGTAGAGGAGCTTGAGGCAGTCAACAATCCTGAAGACGCATCGATGGGTTCGCGAAAAGTCCCGTTTTCAAAAGTTCTTTATATAGAGCAAGACGATTTCCGCGAAGTGCCGCCCAAAAAATACTGGCGGTTGTTTCCCGGCAACGAAGTGCGGCTACGCTATGCCTATATCATCAAATGCGAGAGCGTTGTGAAGAACTCAAAGGGCGAGATTTCCGAGATACGCTGCACTTACGACCCTGCAACAAAAAGCGGCTCGTCTGAAAGCCAACGGAAGGTGAAAAGCACGATCCACTGGGTTTCCGCCAAGCACGCCGTTGATACGGAAGTACGGCTGTACGACAGACTGTTCACAGAAGAATTTCCTGCGGGAGAAAACTGGCGGCAATATCTCAATCGCAATTCACTGGAAGTCCTTAAAAATTGTAAACTCGAACCGAGTCTCTCGAAAGCCAAGCCGGGAGATAAGTACCAATTCGAGCGCATGGGATATTTCTGTGCGGATGAAGATTCCAAACCAAACGCGTTGATTTTTAATCGCGCAGTAACGCTACGCGACACCTGGGCGAAGATTGAGAAGAAATAAGCATGCCGAAAAAACCGCTCGATATCATCCGTCTCCATAATGCCGTGTTCTACGCCTACCATGGCGTGTTAACGGACGAACAAAACTTAGGCGGTAAGTTTGAAGTCGATGTTGAGTTGCATTGCGACCTTTCCAAGGGCGCAAAGAGCGACAATCTGAGAGACACAGTCGATTATCAGAAAGTGTATGCGTGCATACGCGACCTCGTGCTCGGCAAAAAATATTATCTTCTCGAAGCGTTGGCGAATACAATCGCTCAGGGTATTTTGAAGCAGTTCAAGCAAGTGCAAAACGCCGTCGTGCGGGTTCGTAAGCCGGGCGCGCCGATACGCGGCGTTATCGACTTCGTGGAGGTGGAATTACAACGCTCGCGCAAATGAATGGCACAGATCTTTATCAGCCTCGGCTCTAATCTTGGCGATAGACTACAGTACCTTCAACGGGCGGTAGAAGCAATCGCTCAGCTTCCCTCGACGACAATACAAAGAATATCGTCAGTGTACGAGACTGAGCCGGTAGGGAAGACCGACCAGCCGGAGTTTTATAACGCAGCGGCTGAGCTTGTTACAACGTTGGACGTACAGCAGTTGTTTCAGGCATTGAAAGGCATAGAGCGGTCGCTGGGCAGAACGAAAACCGAACTTTGGGGTCCTCGGGAAATCGATATCGATATTCTCTATTTTGATAAATCGGTTGTCGATACAACAGAGTTAAAAATCCCGCATCCAGAGATTCACAGACGTAAGTTTGTGCTTGTGCCGTTGTCGGAAATTGCCGGCGATGTCGTTGATCCAGTCGCGAAACAATCGGTGACACAGTTGCTTGATCTATGCGCAGATAAGAGTTCCGTCACTAGAACGGAATCGAAACTTCGCTTTCCAATTTCAAAAGGATAAATGAAAGTCCCGGGCAGAGAAATACGACACATCGCCATTGAGGGGGTTATCGGAGCG
>JAKEEG010000098.1 GCA_022616555.1 Ignavibacteriota bacterium
ACCGTCATCGGAGACACTCGGCGCTCGGATATCACTCGCCGGTTGACTTCGAACAATTACACTCTTAACTTCGTGTCCAACTTTTCGGGGAAAGATCAATTCCATAAGACTAATCCTTCCCCATTTATCACATTTCATTTATTAGGTGCATCCATGAAGCGTTCTCTACTGTTTCTCATTGTGCTCACGTTGTGCGCGACCGCGGCACTGTTTGGGCAAACGACGATTTATGTTAATTCAACAACGGGGTCCAACGAAAACGACGGCTTAACGCCAGAGACGGCGAAAGCGACGATCCAGGCGGGGGTAGATGCCGCAGGAACAAACGGCACGGTTATCGTTGCGCAAGGCGATGGGTATGCGGGTGTAGTTGTTATTGATTCCGCTGGGATTACGATTCAAGCCGAGAACCCGGAGAATAAGCCGACGCTGACGAGTGGCGGAACCGGTTTATCCGTGATCTATACTGTAACAGGCGTCTCGATCAAGAATTTTATTATTGTGCCGGGTGAGGGCAATGGCATTTACGCTGAAGGCGAAAACGACAAATTAGCCTTGGTTGGCAATGAGATTCAAGGTGGACTCTCGAACGGAATTAGTGTCGGGTCTGGTTCGGATAGCATTCTTGTCTCCGGGAATACCGTAGAGAACGTGAGTGGATATGGAATATCGCTTAATGATATCGATCATTCGCTTATTACCGACAATGAAGTGACTAACAGCGGGTTTACCGGCATTATCCTCGATGGTTATACAGATACTCTTAGTAATAATACGTCGAATGGTAATGGTCAGAATGGTATTTTTATTCATGCGGGAGAAACATACCATGTTCTCATCAACAATACTGCAAATGAGAACACCGGGTCCGGAATTTACATCGAGAATGAAAATGGCTTGACACTTACTGGCAATACGACAAATACAAATCAAAACGGTATTTTTATTAGCAACTCCGTTAGTTTTGCACTCTCCGGGAATACTGCCAATGATAACACTGGCTGTGGGATCTATCTTCAGTATTCCAACTCGCATGACCTGTTCAATAACACAGTACAAGGCAATGCGTACGGAATTTATTTGTACGATGGTTCGAGCACGAACCTCGTTCGCAATAATACCGTCACTGGCAACAGTAATACCGGTATCATTCTCGATACCTATGTGGGATCCTCCGCGGGCAATAACACGGTTTGGAATAATACCATCACCGGCAACGGTTCCGGCATTCGTGTTGAATCGGGATACGAGAACTCCATTTCCGTCAACCTCATTACGAACAATAACGATTGGGGAGTAAATTTCCAGTTTAACGAAGACAACGTTCTGGTGATGAACAAGATTTTTGGGAATAACATTGATGACGGCGAAGGAGGAGGAGTATATTTTAGCGGTGAAGGAGGTTGGCTCAATGCTCAGCATAACTGGTGGGGACAGGCGGAAGGTCCGACGGAAGCTGATCTTCCTGGACCGGGCAGTGTTATTACGTTCTATCACAAAACATCTGTCAACGATATTTCACAGCCGGGCATAGAAGTGCCGGGTCCGGTGTTTCTTACGGGAGAGGATAAAGTATTTCCATCGCTTGGTGCTGCTGCAACGTACGTTGGAGAGTATGGATTAAGTGGCGCTTTGATACAAGTACGTGTGGCAGGTTTGTTTGAGAACGGTGTTAGTTTTAGCCCAAGCGGCTTGCAAATTACCGGCATGGGAATGAACCAAAGTTATTTGTATGTACCGTACTCCGGTATTTACTTTATCTCGTCCTGCTCAACGTCGGCGTTTAGCGGCTTCGATGTCGATGCCGGGAGTTTCTTTGATCCTGTATCAGGCAATCAGGGGAGCTTTAACTATTTTGGCACTACCGAGGGAAATGTTATCGAAGTTGCGGCAAACGAAGTACTCATTAGCAATAACCGCTTACGCGGAGCTTATAACGGTATTGATATTGTCTCTGCGGCAAATAATGTTACTGTCCAGTCGAACGAAATCCTGTGGAATTATTACAACGGGGTGTACGTAGGCTCATATGGTCAAACAATCTCAAACAACCTAGTTTACCAGAACGGCCATCTTGTGTCGCAGGTTGAAGGCAGCGGACCTTCAGGTATTTATTTGTACGGAAATAATCTGGTTACAGGCAACAAAATTGCCAACAATGCCGGAAACGGTATTTATGCAAGTGACTATTACAATACAATCGAAAATAATATTATCGGTGAAGTCGACTTGGAGCCCTCAGTTTTTTTGCCGGATCCAATAAAATGGGATAGCATTAACATTACCTTTGATTTGAAGATTGTTGGCTCTGTAAGCGAGCAGGATGTATCGGTGTCTCACGCGAGCGTGAAGAGCGCCCGGCAAAACCGTGAGCGCCTCGCGCGATTTATGCCTAAGCTCAAAGAGATAGAGACAAAACAAAACGGCAGACATCTTTCGCTGGCTCAGCTACGAACGCTCTTGAACGAACGCAAAGCAACACTGGACGCCGAGTGGAAAGCTGCAGCACCGGCGTATTACGCCGAGTTGAAGAAAATCCAGCAAGAGCAGCGTGCTGCACAGGCAGAGCTGAGAAAGCTGAGAATGTCAGAGCGTAAAGCCGGCTCGGGAGTGCCGGATCCACTATTCAAGAGCACAGGCGTTTTTTATACTATCCCAGCGTTTGCTATGCAATCGGTACTCCCCGGCAACTCGATACATGGAATTCGCGTCAACAGTGGGGGAAACTCGATTACCGAAAATACGATTACCGGGAACGGCACTTCTTTCGGCCGGGACCCGGAGGATATCTACCGCAAACCAGAGCCAGCCGGCGTTGAGTTAAGCGGCTACAGCAACTACTTTGCCGATAATACCATTAGTAATAATTGGTTTGTGGGAATCAAGATTCATCAATACGCCAGTCAAAACGTGATTTGGCGGAACACCATCAGCTTTAACGGCCATAAAACGGAGGGCGATGGCGCCGGGATTTTCTTCGGCAAGTATGGCGGGTATGGGAATTCCATCTCGACAAATACGATTGCCGATAACGTCGGACATGGTGTGCGCATCGACTCGTTGGAAACTGAGCTTGTGTTTTCGGTCGGTCCTTCTTTTTCTGTTTATCCCACCGCATACCAAAATGCGATTGTGTACAATAATATCACAGGCAACACGGTCTCTGGCATCGCAACTGAAGTTTCAGTGTATTATCCGTTCACAGTTAATGCTCAGTATAATTACTGGGGCGATGCAAGCGGTCCGGCCGCCGCGAGCAACCCCGGAGGCACGGGCCAGTCGATAAGTGATAATGTTTCATATTTATTTTACCGGTCGACGCCTGTTCCTCCTGTGACGGCAGAAGCTCCTTTGATGGGCGATGGGACTATTCCGCTCCGCTCGTTTGACCACGCCGGTATCTTTGGTGATTCAATGGAAGAGCTCCCGATTTCGGATCATCCGATTGACGTGCAGCAGAAGAAAAGTTCGCTGACGTACTCGACGGTCACGCTTTCAGACTACACCGGCCTTGTTGCGCAGTATGGACTTTATCTGTGGTATGATGGATTCACGCTGAACGGCGGCGGTAAGGATGAGACGGGTAACTACAAATCGTATATTTTTTTACCGCAGAGCTACATTAGTATCTCAGCGAACGGCGTTACGATTGAGAATCTTGATTTAGACGGCGGGGGTATGCTGAATGTTGAGACAGGGTCCTGGTCCCCTAACACGGGCTCAGGCTATACCTATACGATTGTTCAAGCCGTAGAGCGCTCCAACCCGGCTATACGGTTTAACCGTATCCGTGGTTCCGCTGATGAAGGTATTTATTTATTCTATGTCGTCGCGGCGGAAATACAAGGCAACGAATTTTTCTGGAACCGTCGTTCTGGAATTCACGATTATTACGGTTACGACAATAGCAGTATAAACGAGAACAAATTTTTTGAGAACGGAGATATTAATTACGAAGGACCAATGGCTGGTATTGTGCTCGAAAACAGCGAAGGTCTTTTTGTTTCTGGCAATGAAGTATTTAACAACGTGGTAAATGGAATGTACCTTTGGGGGAGCATAGACAATGTTATCACCGGAAATATGGTCCATAGCAATGGTGCTTTGGGATACTTTGAGGGAAGCTTTGAGCACCCGTCTGGCATTGTGTTGCCCATGAATAATGCCAATAACTTGATCGAACAGAATACTGTTGTCAACAATGTGCGGCACGGCATCCGCGTCGGCACCCCGTATAGCGAAGGCGACCCTAATAACGTGGGAAATGTCATTCAGAATAATTTGGTTGGCGCTGGCGGCGTTTCACCGTCGATTAAGCCCATCAACATCAATGATCTACAGACAAAGGTTAATCCGAACGGATCTCAAACACTCACTGGCTTGCTGCAACCCGGCCGCAGTAACTTTTCTGGCGGTGCATTAGCATTTAAACGACAAGGATGGGAGAACGACGCAAGAGGTGCCCTTGCCGACCAACTGCGGAAAAACTATCGAATGCGGCGAGAAGACTCCAAGAAGCAGAGAATATCCCCACGCCGTCCAAATGAAGTGGCAGGTGCTGTGAATAGCGATGGGCAGAGCGTGAGCAAGATTTCCCCGGAGCAAGAGATAAAACTTCGATTGTCGTCCGCTCGTTCTTCGTACGCCGTTACCAAACAAGCCGCCGTAGTGACGGAACTTCCGGGGAACTGGGAGACTGGTATCTCTCTCGTTCGAGCAATAGGAACTATGGTGCTTGGGAATACTGTGGTCGGTAATGGTTGGGGAGTAGAGGATGTCGAGAACGGTCCGGCTGAACTTTCCGCGGGTATTTCGCTTTTGGAGGGAGACTTAACGTTCGTTTTGGGAAATACGATTAACGACAATAAAAACGTTGGAATTAATGTCGATAGCAATTCCTCAAGTGGAGCGGCTTTGAACGGTTTCTTAGGCAACCAAGACTATGGTGTCTTTAACGTTACAGTGGATTCTTCGTTTGTATTCTTTGCGTCAGGCAATTACTGGGGTGCAGAGAACGGCCCAAGTGGAGGGGTGAATGATCCTATGACAGGTTTGCCTGCCAATGGTGATGGTGACGCTATCTCCGGCAACGTTTTGTTTGATCCATATGTTCCTTTTGGTCCAGAGCAACTTAGCGCAGCGGCGCTCTATGCGGGGGTGACCTACGAGCGGATGTTGGGTGGCATACAGTTTGATTTTACGACTACAGGTTCTGGCGGGATTCTCGCTGTTGCACAGTTTAATTCGGCTCCGATTTCCGATCCGATTTCAGATGGAGAAGGCGGATTTTATGCGTTCGGCGAGCGCTACTGGGAGATTTTGAATGTCGGTATGGATAGTGTAGATGTCAATCTCACATTTGATTATTCGGGATTATCGAACGGAGTGTATCGCCTCTATTATCGTGAGAATTTTGCGCCTGTAGATTCACCGTGGACTGCTTTTCCTGAGGAACAGACGGTTCAGAACGGCATTGAGAAGACAGTAACGGCAAACGACGTTACGGGATTCAGCCAGTGGGCGCTTGTCAAAGTGGCTAATGCGGCACCGACAGTTTCACAGATCGCGCCCTCCTCTGGCGTGCGTGGCGCAAAGACGGTGGTGAGCTTTACTGGCGAGGACTTCGATCCTATTGGCACCACGGTGGATTTCGGTGCGAACATTGTAGTGGATTCTCTCACTTCGTTGAGCCTAAATTCGTTTGACGCTCACATTTCAATTTCGGTGAGCGCACAGACGGGTATGCGGGGGGTGACAGTTACCACTGCGGCAGGAATCTCCGAGCCGGATAGCTTTATGGTGAACAATCCAGTTCCGACGATTACTGGAGTAGCGCCAACTAGCTTGAGTCAAGGCGGATCCACTACAGTGACGATTACAGGAACGGGATTATTGCCCGGTGCTACTGGGACGAAAGTAAGCTTCGGAGCGGGCATCACTGCAGTAGGCGATCCGACTCTTAATGGTGCTGATTTGCAGGTAAATATAGAAGTGAGCCCAACTGCCACGGTGGGAACGCGAAATGTGAGCGTCACGAATGATCCTCCTGGTGGTGGGACGAATCAGCTTGCAAGTGCGTTTACCGTCACGACGCCGACAAGCGTAGAGAGGTTGGACGAAATTCCGACAAAATTCGATTTACTGCAGAATTTCCCCAATCCATTTAACCCGACGACCACGATTCGGTTCTCTGTGCCCGAGGCGAGTAATGTACGAATGGTGTTGTATAATATGCTAGGCAGTGAAGTAAAGGTATTTGTCAATGAGTCGCTTGCACCGGGTGTCTATCAATATCATGTTCGTGCGGAGGATTTGCCGAGCGGTATGTATATTTACAGGATAACGGCAACCCCGTCCGTTGGCTCGGAGACTAAGCCGTATTCGAGCTCGAGGAAGCTCGTTTTGGTCAAGTAGCAGGCAAGTCGGGTTACGTACAAACTCCCGAAGTTCTTTGAACTTCGGGAGTTTTTGTTCTCAGCCTACAGCCGGATTTTTTGATGCTTGCTTCTTTGTATAAAAAGGCGGAATTTAAGCCCGCACTATTTTGAGGACCGGACGCCCATGGCATCTGCCCAGAAACCGCTGAGTTTCTTCGAAAATGTATCCGCAAGTTTTAACACCGCAGCCCAATTTACCGAGCATCCCAAAGGATTATTAGAGCAAATCAAAGCGTGCAATAGCGTGTACGCGTTTCAGTTTCCCGTGCGGACTGAAAAGGGGTACGACGTTATTTCCGGGTGGCGCGCCGAGCATAGCCACCATAAATTGCCGGTCAAAGGCGGGATACGTTATGCAGAGGAAGTCAACGAAGACGAGGTGATGGCATTAGCCGCACTGATGACGTATAAGTGCGCATTGGTGGACGTCCCGTTCGGCGGCGCGAAGGGTGGAATCAAGATCAATCCCAAAAAATATACTGTGGAACAACTCGAACACATTACGCGCCGCTATACTGCCGAGTTGATTCGGAAAAATTTTATTGGTCCCGGCATCGACGTCCCTGCGCCGGATTATGGCACGGGTCCCCGGGAAATGGCGTGGATTGCCGATACGTATTCGGCATTTAACCCGAGCCAAATCGATTCTCTTGCTTGCGTAACCGGAAAGCCGGTTTCGCAGGGCGGCATTCGTGGCAGGAAGGAAGCGACGGGCAGAGGGCTGTTTTATGGCTTACGCGAAGCATGCAGCCAGGAGGAAGATATGAAGCGGCAGGGGCTTACGAAGGGACTGGAAGGAAAGAAAATCATCGTGCAGGGCTTGGGGAATGTCGGGTATTATGCTGCGAAGTTTTGCTGTGAAGGAGGAGCGATATTGGTCGGGTTGGTGGAATATGACGGCGCCATTTATAACCCGAAGGGTCTTGACCTCGAGGCTGTTGTGCAGCACCGCAAGGAAAAGGGAACGATACTGAATTTTCCGGGTGCGACCAGCATTGCGAAGCGCGAGCAAGGCTTAGAGCAGGAGTGCGATATATTAATCCCTGCCGCGCTGGAAAATCAAATTACAGAGCAAAACGCCGGAAAGATTAAAGCGAAGATTATCGCCGAAGGAGCAAACGGTCCAACCACTGCTGCTGCCGACAGTATTTTGCTAGAGCGGAAGGTGATGGTGATTCCCGATATGTATCTCAACGCCGGTGGCGTCACGGTTTCATATTTTGAATGGCTGAAGAATCTCTCCCACGTTCGGTTCGGAAGGATGGGGAAGCGGTTTGAACAAACGGCGTTCGAGAAAATGCTGCGAGCCGTGGAGACTGCGACCGGCAAGGCGTTCACAGATACCGAACGCACGTCGATTGCACACGGAGCCGACGAGATTGACCTCGTTAATTCGGGGCTTGAAGAGACGATGGTAAATGCATATAATGAAATTCGCGCCATCTGGAGGGGCAACACGAAAACCCCCGATTTGCGTACTGCGGCGTACATCAATGCGATTAATAAAATCGCTGTATCATATATGGAGCTTGGGATTTTCCCATAACAGGTGTATATTACAGTATGCTGTTATAATGAAAGACGTTTCTTATGAGCCTCGTTAAGTCTGCTGTTTGCACGAAATGTGGTAAAAAAATTCTTTGGAAGATTGAGCGCCCGAGCGACGGCTATTGGGACCGGTGGCGGAGCGACGACGGAAATATCCTCGCAAGCTGGTTCCTTTCGCATAACTTGTGCTGGGAACATGCCTTTGAAAGCATGCCCGAGCGTTTCAAATCCATCATTCGAACCGAGATCTATCAGGAAAACGGACAGTAAGTTTTCTTGCTTCTTCTTTTCCACGTGTCCATGTGAACCGAAGCCAACGCGTACTGCTGCTTATTGCCGGCATTGCCTTTGCCGCGTATCTGGCGTTTCGCCTGAATGATATTGCCTCAGTTATTGACCTTCGCGATTATCGGACATACTACTCCGCTACGAAAGCTTTTATAGCAGGCGATAATCCCTACGACCTCGCTGTCTTGTCCCGGCACGCTGGAAGAGAAGTGAGTTATGCGTTTTTTTATCCAAAATATTCTCTAGTACTGTTTGCACCGTTAACGTTGTTTGAGTACCAAACAAGCGCAATCGTGTATATTTTGTTGAAGATGCTTGCACTCTTAGCGCTCGTTTATGTGTGGGTAAAGTTTTTTCTTCCGGACCTGTTTAGTTCGCTTTTGCTTTGCGTCTTTCTTGTACTAGGGTATAACGGAACGCTCGTCAGGGATTTTGTGGTTGGCAATGTTTCCGTATTCGAACAGCTATTTCTATGGCTGGGTATCGTCAGCCTCTTTCGCGGCAGGCTGGCGTGGTTTTATCCGCTCGTTATCGTCAGCGCACTTTTTAAGCCGACGACAGGCATTTTCCTCTTGCTTGCGCTTGCCTTCAGGCGGGATAAGCAGACGGCGCTTTCTGTTGCCGTCAGCGTAGCGTTGCTCTTTTTGTACCACCTTGAATCGTACCTGGGGCAGGAGCAGATTTTTTACGACCGGATGTCGAATATGCTGTGGGAGCGTTCGCGTTTGAATCCTTCATCATTTGCTGTTCTCGGCGATGGGCTGCGATGGTTGGGCATGACGTGGCAGGAGAGCATACGTATTACTCCGGTTCTCGTCGCTGTGTATTCAGCGATGTTGATTTTTTCAACTGTTGTGATATTGAGAAAAGAGGGTAAGTGGAAAAACCCGAGTGTTGTGTTGCTCGTGACTGTCTTTCTGTATGTTTTATTACTGCCGCGTTTCAAAGATTATTCGTACATTCTTATCATCGCACCTGCGCCGGTCGTCATGAGAGACTTCATGAGAACTAACCTCGCGCGGTTTCTTGTTGTCATTTTTGTCTGCGTGAACGTGTTTGCCTATCAACCGTATTATGCCGCCATGTTGTTTTTTATCGTCACCCTTGTAGGCATCCGACATGTTTCTCAATCTTATACAATGCTACGGGAATTGCTTCCAAACGTATCAACAGTTCCATCGAACAATAGTACTGTACTGAGGTGATACCATGAAAAAACTGCTCGTTGTTTTTTTACTAGTGTCACTTGTGAATCTTGCCGTAACTCAAACCAAGCGTGCGATCACATTTGACGATTTAATCGGTATGGCCAGGGTCAGCGACCCGCAGATTTCTCCTGACGGGAGGGTCATCGCGTTCGTCGTGACTTACCATAACAAAGCGGAGAACCGGACGAACAGCAACGTTTACCTTGTGCCCTCTGCCGGTGGCGAAGCGCGTCAACTGACCTCTGCAAAAGGCGCGAACAACAGCCCGCGCTGGATGCCGGACGGCAAATCGTTGGCGTTTATTTCCACACGAGAGGGGAGCGCCCAAACATGGACTGTGCCCGTTGCCGGCGGGGAAGCGCAGAAGATTTCCTCGCTCTCGACTGGAGTTTCGGGTTTGGTTGTGTCCCCGGATGGGAAATGGTTTGCGTTCAGTTCTGATGTTTACCCGGATTGTCCGGATGATGATTGCAATAAACAGAAAGATGAAGCAGCGGAGCAGAGCAAAGTGAAGGCTAAAATTTTCGACAGCTTGCCGTATCGCGTGTGGAATTATTGGAAGGATGGTAAGCGCAGCCATTTGTTTCTTCTCCCGACTGCCGGTGGAACAGCGAGAGATATAACACCCGGCGATTTTGATACGCCTCCCATCGACCTTGGCGGAAATTGGGATTACGCGTTTTCGCCGGATTCTAAAGAAATCGCATTTACACGGAACCCCGACCCGATGGTGGCTATCAGTACAAACAATGAAATATATATCGTGCCAGTAAGCGGAGGGGATACGAAGAATATTTTGAACAATCCAGCAAACGATAACCAGCCGCTCTATTCTCCGGATGGGAAGTACATTGCCTACAATGCGATGAAGCGCGCTGGTTTTGAAGCCGACCAGAGACAGCTTGTTCTCTACGAGCGGAGCACGGGTAAGCGCATTAATCTCACTGAAGGTTTCGATTATAGCGTGAATGTTGTGCAGTGGGCGCCGGACTCGAAGTCGTTGTACTTTAACGCTGAGGACAAAGGCTGGGAATCAGTTTTCAAGGTGACTGTGAGTAATAAAAAGATCGAAAAGGTGCTCAATCAAGCATACGACCATTCTTTGAGGCTTTCGAAAGATGGAGAGACAATCGTCTTCATCCGCGAAGCTATCGACAAGCCGGCGGAAGTGTATCGTGCTGACGCTGACGGAAAGAATGTCAGGCAATTAACATCCGTTAATGCAGAACGCGTTGCCCAATTGGAAATGCATCCTAAAGAGGATATTTGGTACGAGGGAGCTGGAGGGACAAAAGTACACGGTTATCTTGTAAAGCCTCCGGGCTTCTCTCCCGAACGAAAATATCCTCTCGTGCTTCTCATTCACGGCGGGCCGCAGGGTATGTTCGCGGATAATTTTCACTATCGCTGGAGCGCGCAGATGTTTGCCGCTCGCGGCTATGTAGTCGCCATGCTAAACCCCCGCGGCAGTACGGGCTATGGCCAGAAATTTGCCGACGAAATTACCGGCGATTGGGGCGGAAAGGTGTACGAAGATTTAATGAACGGAGTAGATCATATCCTTAAAACTTATCCGTTTATTGATGGCAACAATATGGCAGCAGCGGGAGCGTCGTATGGCGGATATATGATTAACTGGATTGAAGGGCACTCTGACCGTTTTAAATGCCTTGTTAATCATGACGGCGTTTATAACCCTTGGAGCATGTATGGTACTACGGAAGAGTTGTGGTTTGTGGAGTGGGAATTCGGTGGTACGCCATATAAAAACCCCGAACTCTATAACCGCTGGTCGCCACTGCTCAACGCGCATAAATTTAAAACGCCGATGCTTGTTGTGCATGGACAGCAGGATTTCCGCGTGGATGTCAGCGAAGGATTTCAAGTTTTCACTGCGCTGCAACGACAGGGAATAAAGTCAAAAATGTTATACTTCCCGGATGAAGGGCATTGGGTGATGAAGCCCGCCAATGCAGAGCTTTGGTATCAGACAGTGTTGGATTGGATCGACGAGCATCTCAAAACCGGGCAGGCAATGCAATGAAATTAGTCAAGGTCAAAAATTTTCCTGACCGCATGACTGCGGAACAAGCCCAACAGAGACTCAAGGACGAAGGCATTGAATGTCTCATTCAGTCCTCGACAGTCGGTATTACTGGTTCGTTCGGTGCGGTCTTGCCGCAAGGCGCTGATTTGTACGTCGGTGAGGATGAAGAAGAAAAAGCTCGTGAAATTTTAGAAGAATTTTTCGGTGAGGTGTAATGAACGCTGTAGTCCTACGCGAATTAGGAGGTCCTGAAAAACTATTGATGGAACACATGCCCGACCCAAAGCCGGGAGCGGGAGAGATTGTTGTGCGCGTCAAGGCAGCAGCGATGAATCATCGAGATGTATGGATTCGAACGGGGAAGTATGCTGGAATTACGCTTCCAGTTGTGCTTGGCTCCGATGGGGCTGGAGAAGTCGTTTCGGTTGGAGCGGGGGTTGCCCCCTCGTTGGTCGGAAAAGAAGTCGTCATCAACCCAATATTTGAATGGGGCAAGGACCCTAAAGCGCAGGGCCCGAATTTCAGAATTCTTGGCTTGCAAGACCCCGGTACATACGCCGAGTATGTGAAAATTCCACAAGCAAACATTTATCAGAAGCCTAAGCGATTGTCGTGGGAGGAAGCGGCGTCACTCCCAGTTGCTGCAACAACGGCTTACCGCGCAGTGGTGACAAGAGGACAAGTAAAGAAGAGTGAGACTGTAGTGGTCACTGGCATCGGCGGTGGAGTGGCAGTGTTTGCATTGCAGATAGCGAAAAAACTCGGTGCCCGTGTGTATGTCACATCAGGCAGCGATGAAAAAATCCGGCGGGCAAAAGAGTTGGGGGCTGAAGGTGGCGTGAATTATAAAACTAAAGATTGGGTCAAGGAATTACGTGCATTGCTTGGTGGGGAAGGCCCCGATGTGATTATCGATAGTGCAGGTGGAGAGACGTTTGACCGTGCACTTGACCTCGCTCGCCCCGGCGGCCGTGTGGTGACGTTTGGAGCGACGTTGGGCCCCACTAAAGAATTGATGGTGCGGAGGATTTTCTGGAAGCAACTGACGATCCTTGGCACGACGATGGGCACTCAGGATGATTTTGAAAAAGCTATTGAAATGTACGGTTCCGGTGGATTGAAACCTGTAGTTGATAAAGTTTTCCCACTCATTGAAGCCCAAGCAGCACACGGACGAATGGACGAAGCCGGGCAGTTTGGGAAAATAGTACTAAAGCCCTCCTAAATCGAAGGAGAAGAGATGAGACGATTTGTACGATTGCTTTTTGTTGTAGTACTTCCGGCGTTATTGTTTGCTCAAGATTTCTGGGTAGACCTTGAACGTCTTAAAGACGAAATCTCCGAGCGCGGGAAACAGATGGAGTACGTATACGGGCTAACGGATGATATCGGTCATAGGCTGACGGGGAGTCCGGGAGCAGAAAAGGCGGAGAATGCCGTTGTGGATTGGCTGAAAGCTCTAGGACTGGAGAATGTGCGCAAAGAACCGTTCCGCATGGAGGCGCGCTGGAGTCGGGGTACTGCGAGTGCGCAGATTATGTCGCCGGTTTCTCGCGCACTGACAGTCGCTTCATACACTTGGACGCCAAGCACACCAGGTACGGGCGTGCAGGGGCATTTGGTGGACGGCGGAACCGGCAAGCCGGAAGACATAGCGGCAGTAAAATCGAGAATGCGCGGGGCTATTGTGCTGGTTGCGCCGGCTGGCGTTACGCTGGATGAAGTAATCGGAAATTTTTATCGCACTCCATTGTATGTTGAAGAATGTGCAAAAGCCGGCGCCTTGGCAGTACTCATTGCGTCGGATAAAGAACGCACACTACTGTATACCGCACCGGTTTCGTTCAATGCAAAAATTTCTCCCGTAGCGGCACTCGCTATCGCGCGAGAAGATGTTGAGTTGTTGCGACGGCTGCTCAATCGCCCGGCGAAACCCGGCAGCACTAGCGATGTCCGGATTCGTGTTGCGGTGAAAAATACTGTCGACTCACCCTTCTTGGCAAACAATGTTTTCGGCGAAATCCAAGGCAGTGAGAAGTCGGAAGAAGTGATTCTGCTCGGAGCGCATTTGGATTCCAACGATCTCGGTCCCGGCGCGCTGGATAACGCTGCCGGGTGTGCGGCGCTACTTGAAACTGCACGCGCGATCAAAGCGCTTGGTTTGCAGCCGAAACGCACGATTCGCTTTGTCTTCTTCATGGGCGAAGAAGAGGGGATGATTGGCTCGACGGAGTACGTCAAACGTCATTTAGCAGAGATGGATAATTTCGTCACCAACATTACTATGGATATTGGAGCCGGGCGGCCGTTGGGCTGGTTTTCGATGGGGAGGACGGACCTCGACCCGGAAATCAGGGCGTTTATGGAGTCTCAGTTGTATCATCCCGACAGCGTCATGATTGTGAATGCAGCGTTTGCCGCTACCGACAACGCAGCGTTTATGGCTGCCGGCGTGCCGAATCTCGTGCTATTGCAGGACGATGCATCGTATTTCCCTGTGCACCACACGGCGGCTGATACGCCGGATAAAATCGTGCTTGAAGATTTTACCGCGTGCGTCACGACCGTCGCGATGACGGCATATCTCATCGCGAGCCAGGAGGAACGCTTCGGCAGACGTTTGACGCAGAGCGAAATCGAGGACATGATGAACGCTTCCAAAATCGAATACCAATGGCGCGCGGCAAACATCTGGCCGTTGCAATGATGAGTGATACAAAATCAACTTATCGAATAATTTGGGAAACCGTTAAACACATTCCGAAGGGCAAAGCGGCAACATACGGCGAAGTGGCGGAGCAGAGCGGTTTCCCGCACCACGCCCGGCTTGTGGGATATGCGCTTCACAATTTGCCGGATGGGTCGAGCATACCTTGGCACCGAGTGATTAACTCGAAGGGCGAGATTTCCCTGCGGACTGTAGGAGAAAGTCATAACAAACAACGAAAGTTGCTGGAAAAAGAGGGTGTGAAGTTCAACAAGAACAAAGTTGATTTGAAGAAGTACGGGTGGTTGAGAAAACTACGGAAATGACTTAAGGAGAGATACATGGAAACTCGCATTGAAAAAGATTCACTGGGCGATAGAAAAATCCCTAAAGATGCCTACTACGGAGTGCAGACAGACCGGGCATTGGAGAATTTCCCTATCAGCGGTTTAAAGCCGAAGCCCTCGTACGTTGATGCAACGATACATATTAAACGAGCAGCGGCTGTGGTGAATAAAGAGCTCGGCTTACTTGATGCAAAAATCGCAGACGCCATCGTCAAGGCAGCGGACGAGGTGTTAAGCGGCAAACTGCGCGAATGGTTTGTAGTGGATGTCTATCAGGCGGGGGCGGGAACATCCCACAACATGAATTGCAACGAAGTGCTTGCGAACCGCGCGATAGAAATTCTTGGCGGGCAAAAAGGCGATTACAAGACGGTCAGCCCCAACGACCATGTGAATATGGCACAATCGACGAACGACGTGTGCCCGACGGCGATACGTATCGGCGCACTCATCGAAGTGCGAAAGCTTCTGCCGGTTCTGGAGAATTTAGAGAAGGCGTTGTTGCAGAAAGGCAAGGAATTCGACAACATTGTGAAATCCGGCAGGACGCATTTAATGGACGCCGTTCCGGTACGGTTGGGGCAGGAGTTCACTGCGTACGGCATGAATGTCGGACGGCACCGTAAAGCCATAGAGCAAGCGGCTGAAACCTGCGAGGAGCTTGGCATTGGCGGCACGGCAACAGGAACGGGCTTGAACGCGCATCCTAACTTTCGGCCGAAGATGGTGGAGCAGCTGACGAAGCAGACCGGGATTCAGTTTAAGACGGCACAAGATTATTTTGAGGCGATGCAAAGCCTGCGTCCGATGGTGGAGCTTTCCAACGCGATCAGGAATTTCGCGCAGGATTACTCCCGCATTGCGAACGACATCCGCCTGCTTGGGTCAGGCCCGAAAACCGGCTTGCAAGAGATTTATCTTCCTGCGGTTCAGCCCGGTTCGTCGATCATGCCCGGCAAGGTGAATCCATCGATGGCGGAGATGGTCAACCAGGTTTGCTATCAAGTCATTGGCTGCGATATGACGGTGTTCATGTCCGCGCAAGCCGGTCAATTGGAGCTGAACGTGATGATGCCGGTGGTATCGTTTAATTTGTTGCATGAGATTGAGATTCTTCGTACTGCAACGGACGTCTTTATCAAATTCTGTATTGCAGGTATCACCGCTAATGCAGAGCGCTGTCAGTACTATGCGGAGAACAGCACCAGCGTTGTAACGGTGCTCAATCCTCATATCGGTTATCTTGCAGCGGCTGAGATCGCGAAAGAATATATCAAATCCGGTAAGCCGATCCGCGAGCTTGTAGTAGAGAAGGGGCTATTGACGAAAGAGCAATTGGATAAAGTGTTTGATTTACGTGGAATGACCGAGCCGGGAATACATAAATAATTTCGAATTGCGAAAGTTCGATTTCGAATTGAAAAATAAAAGACAAAACAATGAAAATTGGAATAGTTGGTGCTGGATACGTCGGTTCGACAGCGGCGTATGCACTCATTATGCGCGGGATTGGCAGGGAAATCATTTTAGTCGACGCCAATGCACCGCGCGCGGCTGCCGAAGCAGATGACTTGTATCATGCGGTGCCATTTGCCAATCCGCTTGAAATCCGCGCCGGAGATTTCCAGGACCTTAACGGTTGCCGCGTGGTGATTCTCGCCGCAGGTACGAATCAAAAGCCGGGTGAGACGCGGTTACAATTACTCGATAGAAATGCGGCAATCTTCCGTCAGATTGTCCCAAAAATTTTTGACAATGCCCCTGATGCCGTACTCGTTGTTGCGACGAATCCTGTCGACATAATGACTCACGTAACGGCAAGGTTTGCTTCTGAGCGGGGGGTGCCTATCACGCGCGTGATTGGCTCAGGCACAACACTCGATACGGCACGATTTAGAGCACTCCTAAGCCGCCATCTGGGGGTTGATGCCCGGCATGTCCACGGGTATGTGCTTGGCGAGCATGGGGATTCGGAAGTCCTTACCTGGTCGCTAGTCTCTGTCGCCGGGATGCCGCTTGAGGAATTTTGCCGCCAGCGTAACGTACTACTCGATGAGCAGGCAAAGAAGCATATTGATGAGCGCGTACGGAGGGCGGCGTATTCGATTATAGCTGGCAAAGGTGCGACGTATTACGGCATAGGCAGCGCGTTGGCGCGCATCGTCGATACTGTTTTGAAGGACCAGCGATCAGTGCTAACTGTGTGCACTCCGGTTAGAGACATTCTTGGCGTAAAGGATGTGACCGTTTCTTTACCTCACGTAGTAGGAGGTAACGGCGTGCTTGCGTCGTTCCCGCCGCCGTTAAATGAAGCTGAGCAGAAACTTCTCGCAGCGAGCGCTGAATTAGTTGCAAAAGTGTTTCATGGTTTAACGTTGGCGTAATGAGCAGGAGTAACACTGAGTTGTTCAGAAGAGTCCACCGACGGACGAGAGGAGGAAAGTTGAGAAGAACTGCACGAATAGCGTTCGCGTTGCTGTTCATGTTCTTATCTTCCTGCCCTTTGTATGCGCAGTATGATATGAAAGTCAAAATTGTTGGGAGTGTTCTAGATGCGTCGACAGGTGGGGGTTTGCCGAATGTCAATGTCTTTCTCGCTGGTACAACGCTTGGCGTTGCAAGTGCATTGGATGGATCGTTTGTCATACGAAATGTTCCGCTTGGCGCATACGAGCTTGTTGTTTCTATGGTTGGATATGAGAGGCAGGTGTTACCGCTTCAGATTTTTCAGATGCAGGATCATGAACTTACTGTTCAATTAAAGCCTACTGCAATTCAAACTGCAACTGTGGAAGTGACCGCGAGGGATCCGGTAGAGTGGAAGAAACAGTTTGAAAGATTCAAACGAGAGTTTTTGGGCGAAACCCGTAACGCCAAATTGTGCACAATTTTGAATCCGGAAGGAATGGAGTTCCTGAACAGAGGAAGTATGTTTGAGGTGGCGTTTCATGTACCGATTATTGTCGAGAATAGAGCGTTGGGGTATAAGCTTGACTTCTTCATTGAAGAGTTCAAAACTGATGACATGACACTGCAGTACAGTGCAAAGACTAAATTTGAGGAACTGCAACCGGAAAGTGAAGATGAATACGAGCTCTGGCTTGATAATCGTAAAAGAGCCTACCGCGGGTCGCGGAAGCATTTTCTAACAGCCTTAGCACGTGGAACCAGTCATCAAGAGGGGTTTACGATTCGTACCGTGCCCAGTCTTTGGCATCGCACGCGCTTCAGTAGCTCATCGCAAAGAATTGACCCGGCTAAGATTGTGCAACCGACACAATCCGAGCTTCACAAAAAGCTTGTATTTAAGGATTATCTTGAAGTTGTCTATCGACTTGAGCCGGCGGAACCAGCTTTTCGATTGGCAGTCAATGCTCAAGGACGGCCTGTCGAGATGCAAGTCTCCTGGTTGCAAATGAATCTGTTCACTGTTACTTTCGATGTAAATGGAAATCTTTTTCAGCCTATCGCGTTGAAATGTATCGGCTATTGGGCTTTTGAACGTGTCGCCGATTTGCTTCCGACCGATTATGTGCCTGAATAAGCAAAAACTTATTGCTCTGCCGTCACTTTTTCCGTATATTTATAGCCCGATGTTGCTGGCGTAGCTCAGCGGTAGAGCAGCGGTTTCGTAAACCGCAGGTCATCGGTTCAAATCCGATCGCCAGCTCAAATGAAATTGAGCGAAGGCGGTCATCGGTTCTCCCGAAGGGATTCCTACGGAAAAATCCGATCACCAGCTCAAAGGCAGGTCACTCCGCTGAAGGCGGGGTCGCCAGCTTTGATTCTCACCTTATACTGTATCCTTTTCACTCAAATGCATTGAATAGAAAGGCTGGCAATGAACGAAGGCACAATTGTCCAAGTAATCGGTCCCGTTGTTGATATTGAGTTCTCAAACGGCAAGCTGCCGTCAATTTTGAACGCAGTAAAGATTCCGCGCACGAATGCGGAAGGTGCGGAAGAAGAATTGATTGTTGAAGTCCAGCAACAACTGGGCGAAGACCGCGTTCGGACGGTTGCGATGGATTCCACCGATGGTTTGACGCGTGGGATGAAAGCGATCGACACAGGCAACCCGATTAGTGTTCCGGTAGGACCGAAAGTCTTGGGCAGGCTCATTGATGTGATCGGCAATGGTATCGACGGTTTGGGCAAGATCGAATCGCAAAAGCGATATCCCATTCACAGACCCTCACCGACTTTCGACCAGCTTTCCACACAAAAAGAGATTCTCGAAACAGGCATTAAGGTTGTTGACCTCCTCGAGCCGTATACAAAGGGTGGCAAGACCGGGCTGTTTGGAGGCGCGGGTGTGGGGAAGACCGTTATTATTCAAGAGTTAATTCATAATATCGCAACGCATCACGGTGGATATTCCGTGTTCGGCGGCGTTGGTGAGCGTACGCGTGAAGGTAACGACCTCTGGCTGGAGATGAAAGAATCCGGCGTGCTAGATAAAACCGCTCTGGTGTTTGGGCAAATGAACGAGCCTCCCGGCGCGCGGCAGCGTGTTGCACTCACGGCATTGACGATGGCGGAGTACTTCCGCGATGAAGAAGGCAAGGACGTGCTGTTGTTCATCGATAATATCTTCCGTTTTGTTCAGGCCGGATCAGAAGTGTCAGCTCTTTTGGGCCGCATGCCATCAGCAGTAGGATACCAGCCGACGCTTGGTACGGAGATGGGGGAATTGCAGGAGCGCATCACCTCAACGAAGAAAGGCTCCATCACGTCCGTGCAGGCGATTTATGTTCCGGCCGATGACTTGACCGACCCGGCACCAGCAACGACATTCAGCCACTTGGACGCTACGACGGTACTGAGCCGTCAGATTTCCGAGTTGGGTATTTATCCTGCCGTTGACCCGCTGGATTCGACGTCGCGCATTCTTGAGCCGGGAGTTGTCGGAGAAGAGCATTACTACGTCGCCAAACGTGTGAAAGAAATTCTCCAAACGTACAAAGACTTGCAGGATATTATCAACATTCTTGGTATGGATGAATTGTCTGACACCGACAAAGTGACTGTTGCGCGAGCAAGAAAGATTCAAAAATTTCTGTCGCAGCCTTTCTTCGTTGCTGAGCAGTTCACCGGCAGGCCCGGAAAATACGTGAAGCTTGAAGATACAATCCGCAGCTTCAAGGGCTTGATCGAAGGCGAATACGATGACATTCCGGAAAACGCATTTTATATGGCAGGCGCGATCGAAGAAGTGCTTGAGAACGCCAAGAAGATGAAAGCGGCATAACACATGTCCGAAAAAGCATTTCATCTTGAGATTGTTACACCACGCAAAGTGATTTACAGCGCTGAAGTGCAGAGTTTTAGCGCTCCCGGTGTTGTGGGCGGTTTCCAAGTGCTGAAAAGCCATGCCCCGTTACTTTCTTCGATTCAAGTCGGTGAAGTAAAAGTGACCGATGTTTCCGGCGCGGAATCACGGTATGCAACGAGCGGAGGATTTGTGGAAGTCCGCGAGAATAAGGTCGTGATGCTGGCGGAGACAGCGGAAAGGGCTGATGAGATTAATGTTGATCGCGCTCAACAAGCACGAGACCGGGCTCAACAACGAATAGCGCAAAAGAAATTGGAGACAGATATTGATCGGGCGCGTGCTTCGCTTGTTCGCGCGTTGAATAGGCTCAAAATAGCTGGTCATAAGAATCCGTCATAAATTTTGATGGTATCATTCTTGAGCGAATCGCTTTGATATCACCCGCCGAGTATCTCGGCGGGTTTTTGTTTTTTTTGGAGATGAGCGCCTTTGACTTTGCGCTCTCTTAGGTATATATTCGCTACGTGCTTTTCATTATTCGGGGGATGAATGGAACGTTGCCCTCAGAGTATTTTAACTAAATTGCAATCCCTCTCGCTCCTGCGTCTCATCAATGCTTTTCATGGTCGTTTAGTCAACAACAGGTGAACGTATGATGCTTCGTGCTTTCTCAAATTTATTACTGCTTTTGCTGTCCGTGAGCGTTACGATATTCGCTCAAACTTCGGCTACGGGGCGAATTACCGAATCATTCGACCTGAGCGATCTCAATCAAGAGGAAGGGAAGCTATCAGGTTTAGTGAAGCGGTACACCGTGGACCGTGGAGGGATGAATAGGTTACACACAGCACCATACTCTCCGGTGCGGCGAGCACGCTTTAAACAATTTTACAACGAATGGCTCAACTCCCTTGGGCAAATTGACTTTTCTGCATTGAATCAACAGGAGAAAGTCGATTATGTGCTTTTTAAGGTCCAGCTTGATTACGAGCTGCGTCAGTTGGAAATTGAAGAAAAACGATACAAAGAAATGGAACCGCTAATTCCGTTTGCGGCGAATCTTGTTGAATTGGAAGATTCTCGTCGCCAATTGCAGTCTATCGACCCCCCGAATATTGCTACGTTACTCCATGGTCTTAACAAAATGGTTCAGGAGACAAAGAAGGCTGTTGAAGCCGGATTGCGTAATGACGCGAAAAACAAGCCGGCCTACTTTAAGAAGTCGGTCGCGAACCGTGCGGCCGAAGCTGTCGCGTCTATTCGCAGTATGTTGAAAAACTGGTATGGATTCTACGAAGGCTACGACCCGAATTTTACGTGGTGGGTAAGCGAACCCTACAAAACCATCGATGCTTCGTTGCAGGCATACGGAACATTTCTACGAGAAAAAGTTGTCGGAATTCGTGATGACGATAAGGAAGCTATTGTCGGCGACCCAATTGGGCGGGATGCTTTGCTCGTAGAATTGGCTTCCGAACTAATTCCTTACACTCCGGAGGAGCTGATTGCCTTCGCGAAGAAGGAAATGGAATGGTGCGAGAGGGAAATGATACGAGCGTCAAAAGAGCTTGGCTATGGCGAAGATTGGCACAAGGCGTTGGAGCATGTTAAAAAGAAGTACGTTGAACCGGGCAAACAACCGGAGCTTGTTCGGAAACTTGCGTACGAAGCCATTGAGTTCGTTGAGAGGAACCAGCTAGTGACAGTCCCAACGCTCGCGAAACAAATCTGGAGGATGGAGATGATGTCGCCGGAGCGCCAGCTCATTGCTCCGTTTTTCCTAGGCGGAGAGGTGGTGCAAGTCGCGTACCCGACAAACACCATGTCGCACGAAGCGAAGATGATGAGCCTGCGTGGCAATAATCCGCATTTCTCTCGAGCGGTTGTTCACCACGAATTGATTCCGGGGCACCATCTGCAAGGATTTATGAATGCTCGCTACCGCACATACCGTGGTGCGTTCGGCACCCCTTTTTGGACTGAAGGTTGGGCGTTATACTGGGAGTTGTTACTCTGGGATCTCAATTTCCCCCAAATGCCCGAGGACCGTGTTGGTATGCTCTTTTGGCGTATGCATCGGTGTGCGCGGATTATTTTTTCGCTGAGTTTTCATCTGGGGGAGATGACGCCGCAAGAGAGTATTGACATGTTGGTGAGCAAGGTCGGGCATGAGTACGACAATGCTGCGGCAGAAGTGCGTCGCTCATTCAGCGGGCAATACCCCCCTCTGTATCAATGCGCATATTTGCTTGGCGGGCTGCAATTTTATTCCCTGCATCGTGAGCTGGTTGAATCCGGTAAGATGACGAACAGGCTGTTTCATGATACCATTCTTCGCAACAATAACATTCCGGTTGAAATGGTTCGAGCGATATTGACAAATCATCCACTAGATAAAGCGTATACGGCCCGCTGGAAGTTTTACGATAAATAGATATTTCTATAATATATTTTTCTCTGAGGTGTCTTATGATGAAACGGTATTCTACTTGTTTGCTCGCTTTTCTGGTTATATTCACGCTTGTTTTCAACGCACAAGTTTCCGTAGGGCAGGGGCGAGGTCCGCAAATAATACCTGGACCAGACCGTCGTCCAAATGAAGGAAAAGGGCCCTTCAAGACTCTGGTGATACGGGGCGTGATTTTGATTAATGGCACAGGTGCTCCGCCCTTTGGCCCGGTTGATATTGTTGTCGAAAATAACCGCATCAAACAGATCCGCAGTGCTGGGACGCCAATGGCTCCACTGGAAGAAAACCGCGAGCCTAAAAATGCGGATTATGAGATCGACGCAACTGGTATGTACCTTATGCCCGGCTTTGTTGATATGCACGCCCATGCAGGAGGTCCTCCAAAGAATCCCGAAGCAGAGTACGCTTACAAACTCTGGCTTGGACACGGTGTGACGACGGTTCGGGGGGTTTCATTAGCGTCAAGTGAGCTTTCTGTAACAGAGAAGGAAAGAAGCGCGAAAAACGAGATTGTTGCTCCGCGCATTATTAACTACCAACGCCCGGGGAGTGGCTGGGGCAAAGGGTTTCCCGCCACCCCAGAAGCCGCGCGTGACTGGGTACGCTGGGCAGCGAAAAACAAGGTTGATGGGATGAAGCTAGGCTCGTTTAGGCCTGAAATTATGGCGGCGCTTCTGGATGAAGCTAAGAAGCATGGTCTTGGTTCCACAGCGCATTTGGGACAGGAGGGGGTCGCGCAGATGAACGCGCTCGATGCAGCGCGACTTGGATTGGGTACCGTGACGCACTACTACGGGCATTTTGAAGCGCTACTGAAAGATTATGTTGTCCAACCCTGGCCGGTAGACCACAACCATGCGAACGAGCAGCACAGGTTTGCGCAGGTCGCGCGGCTGTGGGATAAAATTCACCCGCCCGGCAGTTCAGAGTGGAACGCGTACCTCAAAGAGCATCTCAAGCTAGGGACAACATTTGACCCGACGATGACGATTTACGCCGCCGGCAGAGATGTAATGCGAGCCCGCAACGCGGATTATCATTTCAAGTACACACTGCCGTCTCTGATGGATTTTTATGAGCCAAGCCGCGACAATCACGGGTCGTACTGGTTTTACTGGACGACATGGGACGAAGTGGCATGGAGAAATTTCTACCAAGTTTGGTTTAGGCTTATCAACGATTACAAGAAAATGGGTGGGAGAGTTACAATTGGTTCCGATGCCGGCTACATTTACAGTACATACGGTTTTGGATATATTCAGGAAATGGAACTGCTGCAAGAGGCGGGTTTTCATCCGTTAGAAGTTATTCAATCTGCTACCATGAACGGCGCTTTGACTATTCATGAGCCAATGGGCAAGCCGATTGAGTTCGGTATTGTCCGCGAAGGCTTGCTTGCGGATATGGTGATTGTTGACCAGAACCCACTTGAAAATTTGAAAGTACTCTATGGCACGGGCGCTCGTAAACTTAACGACAAGACCGGGGAGATCGAATGGGTGGGAGGAGTCAAATACACTGTTAAAGATGGTATTGTGTACGACGCGAAACAGCTCCTTGCCGATGTCGCCGCTATGGTTCAAAAGCAAAAAGACGAACGAAATAAACAGCAAACCGACAGCGGTTCGAAATGACCGTTAGAGTGGTTATTATGAACATGAGGAGGAGAACAAGATGAGTACTGAATCAAAGCGGCTCGCGGGGTTGCTCTTAGTGATTTTTCCTACAGTTATCTACGGAGGAACATTTCTCCTTTCTCAGCTTAGCGACCCTGCTTCGGGTTACATGCAGAATTCGTTGAGACAGGACTTGTTCCGCGCTGGACACGCTCATGCAGGAGTAATCTTAATTCTTTCCCTTATTGCTCTCAGGTATGTTGATGAAGCTCGCTTATCCGAAGGTATCAAGCGGTTTGTCCGGAACGCAATCCCGTCCGCAGCGATTCTGTTGCCGGCGGGATTTTTCGTTTCTGTGCTTTCGCCAAATGCGACTGAGCCCAACGGAGTGATTTACCTTGCTTATGTAGGTGCAATAGTATTGGCGATAGGGCTGCTTACGCTTGGCATAGGGCTCATACGAAAACCTTAACTGAGAATTCTTTATACCATGGGTATTATGCGTTCTGTTTTGTTGTGGGGTTCACGAAACGAGTGGCTTAGGAGTCAACTGCCGAAGTACGGGATTGTCCGACGTGCGGTTTCACGGTTTATGCCGGGAGAGCGTTTGGAAGACGCCTTGGATGCCGCAGAACTTCTTAAAGCTGACGGACTTTCGACAGTACTTACGAAGCTCGGGGAAAATATCACATCAGCAGATGAAGCAAACGCCGTTGCCGAACATTACCGAGAAGTGTTGGACAAGGTGAAGACGCGTGGATTGGACTGTCATATCTCCGTGAAGCTGACGCAGCTAGGTTTGGATTTGAACCCGGAACTCTGCGTTCAGCATCTCGAGTCTATTGTAAAACACGCAGAAACCACCGGCAATTTCGTATGGGTCGATATGGAGTATAGCCAGTATGTTGATGTAACGCTGGAAGTTTTTACGCGCGTACGTTCAGTACACGCCAACACAGGGTTGTGTCTTCAAGCATATCTCTACAGGACGGCGGACGATTTACAGAAACTCCTGAGCATCCCTGCCGCTATTCGGTTAGTCAAGGGCGCTTATGCTGAGCCGGAAAACATTGCGTATCAGAAAAAACAAGACGTTGATAAGCAATACTACGCGTTCGTGCTCGAACTGTTAAAGCGTACCCAAGCAAACAATGCTAAACCCGGAATCGCAACGCACGATAAAGCGATCATTGAGCGGACGCAGGCTGCGATCGGCGCGATGGAACTGCCTAAGAATACAGTGGAGTTCCAACTCCTCTATGGCATTCAACGAGAGGAACAGCTGCGGCTTTCGCGCGAAGGATATAAAACTCGTGTCCTCATCAGTTATGGGTCATACTGGTTTCCGTGGTATATGCGTAGGTTGGCGGAGCGCCCAGCTAACGTATGGTTTGTGATGAAGAATATCTTCGGTTAGTTTGTGAGAGGCGGGTTTCCGTTGATTATCAGTGCGAGAAAGGTTATATTCAAGCCAAATTTATTAAGCCAAAAATCCTAGAATAGAAGCCGATACTTGGAGAAAAATACTCGCCCGACCATAGCAGAAATAGATCTGCGTGCAATCGGATATAACTTGCAAGGTGTGCGGCGGAAAATCGGTGAAAAACCGTTGCTGATGGCTGTTGTGAAAGCCAACGCGTACGGCCATGGAATGGTCGACGTCGCGAAGTTTGCAGAGAAACAGCGAGCTGATTACCTCGGTGTCGCGATTCCGGAAGAAGGGGTAAGGCTTCGAGAAGAGGGGTTGAAGAAGCCTATTCATGTATTTACTCTTCCGGCGCAGACACAAGCGCACTTGTTTCCTAGATACAGGCTTGAAGCGACAGTTTGTTCTTTGAAAGAGATTCGCTGGCTAGAGCAAGCGGGTGAGCGAGCACGGCGCAATATTAGCGTGCATCTGAAGGTCGAAACCGGGATGAACCGGCTGGGCGTTCAGCCAGGGAATTTGCGGCAGGTGATTCGAGCGCTGGCAAAATGCCGAAGGCTCGAAGTTAAGGGAGTGTTTAGCCATTTTGCAGCCTCCGACGAGCGGGATAAGCGGTTTTCGCATCGGCAGCTTGACCGGTTTTACGATGCTTTAGAAATCGTGAGCGAGATGCGTTTGTCGCCGGAATTGATTCACATGGCGAATAGCGCGGCAATACTTGATTTGCCCGAGAGTTATTTTTCGATGGTGCGTTTGGGGATGATGCTGTATGGTTATTATCCATCGCGCCAGACGTCAGAAAGCGTACCGATTAAACGGGCGATGTCGTTAAAGTCTAAAGTATCGCTTGTGAAGTACATTGAAAAAGGGGATAGCGTGGGGTACGGACGTCGATTCGTTGCTCGACGCCGTACGAAGATTGTGACTGTGCCGGTCGGTTACGGGGATGGATTTAGCCGGATGCTTTCCGGAAAAGCATCTGTCTTAATCCACGGGAAAAAATATCGGATTGTAGGGACGGTTGCAATGGATCAGGCAATGGTCAATGTCGGCTCGGACGATGTTGCTGTCGGAGACGAGGTCGTGCTTTTTGGATCTCAGGGAAGGAGTACCATAACAGCCTGGGATATTGGAAGTCAATTAGGCACGTTGCCTTATGAAGTTTGTTGCATGGTTTCTGCAAGAGTGCCGAGAGTGTATATTCAATAATATCATAATACGGATAACTTATGAGCCGGTCACAACACTACCTCGATGCTCTTCTTAGCGGTGTGCCGTTGGAAGAATTATCGGCGTTCGAGCACAGAGCGGCATTTCAACACGTGAAAGAGCGGCTTTCCGGTACACAGGATGTTGAAGGCGAGCTCAAGCTGCTCTATAGGGTGAATAATTTTGCCGAGTTGGCACTGCAGCTACTTTGGATTGCCTATAGGGCTGAGCAAGATCCTACGATGCTCGAGCCGACGATTGGGGAGCAGACTTTGGTATTATCGCTTTTTCGACATGCGGTTGGGGATTCGGGTGAAGCGGCTATTGCTGAAGAGACGATGGCAGCGCCAACGGACTCACCGGTTCAAACCTATGAACCAGAACCCGAAGCACAAGTCATGGAAGTGTCAGAGCCTGCCGTTGAGCCAATTACCGAAGCAACTCCCGAACCAGTCGTAGAACCTGAACCGGCTCCCTCCACCGATTTTAGTTTTGCAGAAGAGACGCCGAAAGAGGAATCTCCACCCGCGGATCCGTTCAGCATGCTCACACAGTCTGAGCCAACGGGCGAAGCAGCACCACAAGCGGATCCATTTGGTTTATCGACGCCAGCGGAAACACCGCCTGAAGCCCCTGTTGAGGAGGACCCATTCGCTGCTCTTAGAGCACCTGCGGAGGCGACGGAGGAGCCATCTCCGTTTAGTTCGACACAAACAGAAGAACCTGCCGCTCCAACCCTTGACTTTCCAGCAACCGAGGAGCCAGTGCAGGATATTATGCAGGATTTCCCTTCCGCACCGTCCGCAGAGCCGGCAGTTGAGACGGTGGCGGATTTTCCTTCTCTCGAAGCGACACCGCCACCAGTAGTGCAAGAAGCCTCTACATCGCAAGCAGACGAGGGATCACCGGAAATGCAATTTGCGAAATTGGTGGAACGGTTTGCCGAAGCAGTATCTTCCGGTATTGAAGGCCGCGATACCATCAAAGATGAAATGCTGGCGGCTTGTTCGGCAGTTTTGGCAGACGAGAGTAAAGCTGAGGACCACAAGAAGTTTTGCCAGGTTGTAACTGAGTTCGTTTCGTACATTTACGAGAACGGATTTGTCGACGATATACGTGTTATGAACTTACTCTCGAATGTCCCTGACCCGGTCTGGGCATGGGCGAAGGCGGGTGACGCCAGCAGGCCCGGCATGATGAACGCTGCGTATGATACGCTGCGCGAGTTCAAATCGTTGTTTGAATAGGTCGAGGTGACGGTCGTATGAAGAAACTCTATGCTGTTATTATGGCGGGTGGTGTGGGTTCTCGTTTCTGGCCCCGCAGTCGTGAGAAGACGCCGAAACAGTTGTTGAATATCATCGGCGAGGGGACTATGATCGAAAACACTCTTGCTCGTATTTCTACTCTGGTTGAACCTGCGAACACGTTTGTTGTAGTAAACAAGAATCAACACGAAGCCGTCCTCAAACGCCTGTCCTCATTCCCTAAAGAGAATATTCTGGTCGAGCCTGTAGGCAGAAATACCGCGCCTTGCGTAGCGCTTGCTGCATCTTGGATTCATCGGACGGATCCGGAGGCGGTTATGATAGTCCTGCCCGCCGACCATCTGGTGCAGAAGCAGGAAGAATTCATTCGTGTGTTATCTACTGCGACAACTGTCGCGGATGAAACCGACGCGCTGTTAACGATCGGCATTCAGCCGAACAGGCCTGAGACAGGATATGGTTATATCCAATTTTCCGATGATGGAGCGGCCAACCCATATGTCGCTCAAGGGGTTTACCGCGTTAAGACCTTTGCGGAAAAGCCGAACCTTGAGACTGCGCAGCGTTTCATCAAGAGCGGGGACTTTCTTTGGAACAGCGGTATGTTCGTGTGGAAGGTAAAAACTATCTTGCGGGAAGTTCGAGCTCATCTGCCCGAGTTGTACGAACAAATACAATCGCTCGCGAAAACCATAGGCACGCCGCACTACAAACAGACACTCGAAAATACATACGGATTGATCCGCGGTATTTCGATCGATTACGGTGTGATGGAAAAAGCCGGGAATGTGTATGTTATGAAAGGCGATTTCGGTTGGAGCGACGTCGGTTCATGGGATGAAGTTGCCAACTTGACGCCAAAGGATCCAGAGCAAAATAGTGTCAAAGGCACTGTTGTTGTCAATGGAGCGAAAGGGAATTACATTGACGCCGGAGGAAAGCTCGTCGCAGCCGTCGGTGTAGAGAATCTTATCGTCGTTGTAACGGACGACGCGGTACTTGTGTGCCGGAAAGGACACTCACAAGACGTGAAGGAGGTAGTGGATTTCATTCGCAGGAAGCAGATGTCGGAGTATTTGTAGAGCAGAAATTCAATGAATGAGACCCCGACGATGTACACAAGGTTTTTTTTCTATCGGTCCATACTGCTCGCTGCATGCTGTTTTTATCTCATCTCCGGCTGTTCGCCATCTGCAAGGTTTACAGGGAAAAGCTCTTCTTCCGGGAGTAGCGGGGGGAAACGCGTCTCGGAAGAAAAGACGAATGACGGGTCAAAAATTGTACGTGTCAATCCTGGGAAAGTGCTGCTGACGCTTGAAGGCATCGCGTCGTACTATGCCGATGATTTTCACGGAAAACTTACCTCTAACGGCGAAACCTTCGATATGTACGGCTTAACGGCTGCTCACCGGACTTTTCCAACCGGCTCGATGGTGCGTGTTACCAACCTCGATAACGGAAAGAATGTCGTTGTACGCGTGAATGATCGCGGACCGTTTGTAGAGGGCAGGATTATTGACCTTTCCTACGGTGCTGCAAAAGCAATCGACATGCTCCAGAAAGGAACCGCACGGGTGAAGCTCGAAGTACTCGAGTGGGGTGACGGCAAATACGTAGGCCAGGGGAAATAATACAAGTGGCGAAGAAACTCATATCAGAAGCTGATGTTGTTGATGCTGCCAAACGAGGCACGAAAATTATTTCTGTCGATGCTGGTACGGTCATTACTCCCTCCGCCCGCGACGCGGCTCTGCGATTAAAAATTGAATTCGGAACGGTAGTAGTTCAAACCTCAACAGGCTCAGGTGTAGGTTCTGTGAGCGTTATTCAGCCGAAAGATACAAAATCTCCCAACGCCGGAACGGTTGTCGCACTCGGTGCAGACCACGGCGGATATCAAATGAAGGAACAACTTAAGAGCTTTTTGCTCGACGCAGGATACACGGTAGCCGATGTTGGCACAAATTCTGAGCAAGCGTGCGATTACCCTGATTTCGCGTTTGCTGTTGCAACGTTAGTCAGTTCAGGACAAGCGGCGAAAGGAATCATGGTGGACGGCGTCGGTGTTGCATCTGCCATGGTGGCAAACAAAGTGCCTGGCGTTCGCGCAGCAAATTGCACGAGCGAGTTTGCCGCACGCAGCAGCCGCGAGCATAATGACGCCAACGTGTTGACGTTGGGAGGGCGCGTATTGGGAATTGAATCCGCGAAGGCTATTACAAAGGTATGGCTTGAGACTTGGTTCGGGGGCGGGAGGCATCAAGCACGAGTTCAAAAAATATCTGATATTGAGAAGCGATATAGCAAGAACAACTGAATAGAAAATACCGATAGATGACTTATGCCGCAGTGGTTCTAACCTGCGGTTTTTTGTTTAAAAAGTAAACTATGAAGATACAGGTTGTGGTAAATACGAATGCTCGACGGGACTCCGTTGAAGTGCGTGAAGATGGTAGTTTATTCGTCAGTGTTAATGTCCCGCCGGTGGAAGGAAAAGCCAACAAGAAGGTGGTGGAGGTGCTGGCTGAATACTTCCATAAGCCAAAGTCCGCATTTACGATTGTCACGGGCAAGACGTCGAAGAAGAAATTAATAGAGGTAAGTTAAAAACGGGCACATATCTAAGGAGGTCATAATGCGACGAATGGTTCTCTTATTTGTGTTTGCGGTGCTTTTTGCAATTTCTTTTTCCTTGGGACAGGATACTATCAATCCTCTTCCGTCGCTTCGTGAACAAGCGGCAATTCAGCAGGAGTGGCTGAGAATCCGACTTGAACGCGTTCTTCCCAAACTTATGCGCGAGAATGACGTGCAGATGTGGATAATACCGATGAGGGAATACAACGAAGATCCTGTATTTTCCTCCTTAGTATCTGCTACAACATTCTCTGCACGACGGAGGACAATTTATGTGTTCTTCGACCGTGGTGAGGACAAGGGCATAGAGCGGCTAGCTCTAGGCGGCTCTTCGCAAGGTGGATTGTATGTAGCGTACCGCGATACCACGCTAGGGAACAATGCAGAATTATGGGGGAAGGATCAGTGGAAGCTCCTCACGAAAGTGGTTGAAGAACGCGATCCCCGTACCATTGGTGTCAACATTTCTCACGACTTTGCGTTTTCGGACGGTCTTTCAGCAGGCGAATGGGAACAGATGCAGGATGCACTTGGTCAAAAGTACCAGAGTCGCGTTGTTCGTGCCGAGCGGCTTGCGCACGATTATATTTCCATCCGAATTCCGGAAATGTTGCCGGTTTATAAAGGCATGATGAAGACCGTCCATGCGATTATAGACGAGGCATTCTCGAATAAAGTCATTACGCCGGGCAAAACAACAACGCAGGACGTTGTGTGGTGGATGCGGCAGAGGACACATGATTTGGGTTTGGGAACGTGGTTTCAAACGAGTGTAAGTGTTCAACGTAAGGGTTCTCCAACATTAAACGACCCCAATACCGTGATCGAACGCGGGGATGTGCTGCATTGCGACTTTGGAATTTATGCTCTGCGTTTGGCAACGGATACACAGCATATGGGTTATGTGTTAAAGAAGGGCGAGACCGATGTGCCCGATGGTATAAAAAAGGCGCTAGCAAATAGTAACCGATTGCAGGATATTTTGCTCGAAAATATGAAGGTGGGACTCACTGGCAACCAGATACTTGCTAGTACACTTACGCAAATGCGTGCCGAAGGAATTAACGGCTCCGTCTATACCCATCCGATTGGCGAGCATGGGCATGGCGCGGGTCCGCTCATTGGTCTATGGGATCGGCAGATGGGTGTTCAGGGACGAGGAGATGTACCCTTGCTGCCGAATACATGGCACTCAATTGAGCTTCAAGCGACCACACCAGTTCCGGAGTGGGATGGTCAGTTAGTGCGCTCGGCACAGGAAGAGGAGGCGGAAGTAAGTGGAGAAGGCAGGGTGCAATGGGTACTCAGGAGGCAGACAGAATTTCATATCGTCCGGTAAAAATAGCAGTATTCTACTAACAATCTCCAGCATAATGCTGCACGGAAACTCTCACCCCTCGAAATTCGTTTAATTTTGAGGGGTCTTTATTTGTGGGGAAATCCTTAACTTGCTTTTGATAGTTATAGCTGATACCTTATACCATAGATGTAAGGCAACTTCTTAATTTGCAGTCGTTTGAAAGTAGACCTTAACATAAGTTAGAATCTAATTCAAGCTTAACGTTCTCTTACTGTAATTTAAGGCGATAAAGGAGATATAACAGGGTTGCCCCAAGGTTGCAATAATTTACTAAAACTTGAACAACCTGAGTAAAACTTG
>JAKEEG010000099.1 GCA_022616555.1 Ignavibacteriota bacterium
ACCGTCATCGGAGACACTCGGCGCTCGGATATCACTCGCCGGTTGACTTCGAACAATTACACTCTTAACTTCGTGTCCAACTTTTCGGGGAAAGATCAAGCTGAACAACAACTTTCTTAGCAAGTTCTTCTATAGGCATAATCATTTGCCCCTTCATTGTTGTTAACACTCTCCTTCTTTTAATTTCTTAGCGTCCTTCTGTTCTATCACAATTTGTATGGCGTTTTGTTTGTCTTTGGGTAGGGAGTGTGCGAGGGAATCCGGGATTCCTCACTTCGTTCGGAATGACAGTCGTTTGGGGTCCGGTGGACATGGGGTGCTATCCTTTTGGGCGATCTGTCTATGGACAGGTAAGCGTGCCCCTAGGGTACAGCTTCAGGCATTTGCAGCCGCGGTTGAGCGAATTTCCTTGCCAATTTCATAGAGAAAATCAGGGCTAAAATCCGCTCCGTTTTCCCAGAACACGGTTTCGAGTTCTGGATGAACAGTTACCGTCGCAAAATATTTTTTGTCCTTGAGCGGTACAAATATTTCACCCCGAAGATAAGAACCGAGGTCAACGACCTTCTGGACGCCATTATCAAACTCAAGTTCGAGTCTGTACTCCCCGATAGAACGTGCTGTTTTAATATGTCTCATACGATCTCCTAAACAAGCGGAGCAATTTTTTTAGTCGGCTTACCTTGTTGCACAAGCTCCCAATTGTGCAGTAATTCTTCCCTATGCTCAAAGGCCCATTCGAGCACCAAGGAAATCACGCGGCGTGGCAGTTCACCTTCAGTCATCTTCAATTCGGTTATCGAGAATACTCCCCATTGGTCATTGTATTTGGCATGAAAGTGAGGCTTGCCGTGGTCATAGAAATACATGACAATCACAATTCCAAAGAACCGGCTGATTTCAGGCAACCGAGCGCTCTTGTTTTAATGATGAAAAAATGTCTTCTGGTTTTTTACCGGTGATATCGAGGTACAGGGAGTCGGAGTCGATATCCAACTCGTCCGACCAGGAAATTTGTCCGCTTTCGCCTATGTACACTTTTTCGAAATTTTTGGGGTCGATCCAGTACGCGAATACACCCTTCCCAACGTCGCCCGATAAATCGACTTCCCTTGCACCCCGTCTTCATATCGGAGCCAGAGGCGGTAATTCGGTTTCGCTTTGACTTCTACAAGTTTTACCATAGTTCTGTTGGTTATTCTAACCTTATTATCTTACCAAAAAACCAATGAAATATCAACTCTAACCCATAATTCTTTATACTTGCTACTTACTACTGCCTTCTGCAAACTGCCGTCTGTTAACTGCTGGGCGTTCTTTCGAACGCCCCTACTATTTAAACCGCCCCACATTAATCTTCGGCACAAACTCCACCTGCCCGCGGTCATTCAGATTAACTTCGACGGCGTCGCCTTCGGCGACGGAGCCGGCGAGCAATTGCTCGGAGAGCTTGTTGACGACGTATTTCTGAATCACGCGCTTGAGCGGCCGCGCCCCGAAGCTCGGCTCATAGCCCACCTGCGCCAGCCAGTTGCGCATGTCCTCGGTGAACTCCACACGGATGTTCTTCGCTGCGACCATTACCTGCACGTGCCGCAATTGCAAATCCACAATCTGTCGGATTTCATTCCGGGTCAGCGGCTTGAAGAGAATAATCTCGTCGATGCGGTTAAGAAATTCCGGGCGGATGTCCTGCCTGAGCATTTCGAACAGCTTCATGCGCAGCTCGCCCATCAGGTCGTCCCGGTTTTCTTCCGAGAGCGCCTCGAGTTTTTCGTGGATGAGATGCGAACCGAGGTTGGACGTCATGATGACGATGGTGTTCTTGAAATTCACCGTGTGGCCCTTGCTGTCCGTGAGCCTGCCTTCGTCCAGCAATTGCAGGAGCACGTTGAAGACCTCCGGGTGCGCTTTTTCGATTTCGTCCAGCAGCACAACGGAATACGGCTTGCGGCGGATGGCTTCGGTAAGCTGGCCGCCCTCGTCATAGCCGACGTAGCCCGGCGGCGCGCCTATGAGCCGCGAGACGGAGAATTTCTCCATATACTCGCTCATGTCGATGCGCACAATGGCGTTCTCGTCGTTGAAAAGGAATTCCGCCAGCGCCCTTGCAAGCTCCGTTTTGCCAACGCCCGTGCTGCCAAGAAAGATGAATGAGCCGATGGGACGCTTCTCGTCCTGCAAACCGGCGCGGCTGCGGCGGATGGCATCCGCCACCGCCTTGACTGCGTCTTCCTGGTCGATGAGCCGCTCATGGATGCGGTCTTCCAGATGCAGGAGCTTCGCGCGCTCGCTTTCCAACATGCGCTGGACGGGAATGCCGGTCCATTTTGCGACAATCTCGGCAATATCCTCCGCGTCCACTTCCTCTTTGAGCATTTTGCGGTCGCGCTGGACTTCCGTTAATTTCGCGGAGGCGTCTTTGACTTTCTTTTCAAGGTTTGTGATGACGCCGTAGCGCAGCTCCGCCACGCGGCCGAGGTCGCCGGAGCGTTCCTTCTGGTCGGCCTCCACGCGGGAGTTTTCGATCTCGCTTTTCATGCCCCGGATGGCTTGAATCAATTCCTTTTCCAACTGCCAATGCGCGCGCAGCTCGGAGCGCTGTTCATTCAACCCTGCAAGCTCTTTTTCGATTTCGACGAGTCGGGATTTCGTCTCGTCGTCGCGTTCGCGTTTCACGGCTTCGCGCTCGATTTCGAGCTGCTTCACACGCCACTCGATGCCATCCAGTTGTTCGGGCATGGAATCGATTTCAATCCTCAGTTTCGACGCCGCTTCGTCCACAAGGTCGATTGCCTTATCGGGCAGGAAGCGGTCCGAGATGTAGCGGTGGCTTAACTGAGCAGCGGCGACGATAGCGCCGTCCGTGATGCGCACGCCGTGGTGCACCTCGTAGCGGTCTTTGAGTCCGCGCAGAATAGAAATCGTATCCTCCACGTTGGGCTCATCCACCAGCACGGGCTGGAAGCGCCGCTCCAGCGCGGGGTCTTTCTCGATGTACTTGCGGTACTCATCGACGGTCGTCGCGCCGATTGCACGCAGGTCGCCACGCGCGAGCGCGGGCTTCAGCATGTTTGCGGCATCGACCGCACCCTGCGCAGCTCCAGCTCCCACGAGCGTATGCAATTCATCGATGAACAAAATAATCTCGCCGTTGGATTCGGTAACTTCTTTGAGGACGGCTTTCAAGCGTTCTTCGAACTGTCCACGGAAACTTGTGCCCGCCACAAGCGCGCCCATATCGAGCGCGATGATGAGCTTCGTCTTGAGATTCTCCGGTACGTCTCCCTGCACGATGCGGTGCGCGATGCCCTCGGCGATGGCGGTTTTGCCGACGCCGGGGTCGCCGATGAGCACGGGATTGTTTTTCGTGCGGCGCGAGAGCACTTGCAGGACGCGGCGGATTTCATCCTCGCGTCCGATCACGGGGTCGAGTTTGCCCGCGCGGGCAAGCTCGTTTAAATCACGACCGAAGCGTTGCAGCGCCTGGTACTTTTCCTCCGGAGTCTGGTCGGTCACGCGTGCCGAGCCGCGGATGTCCTTGAGTGCCTTATAGAGGTCGCTCTTTGTCACCCCTTGGTCGGTGAGCAGTGTCGCCGCCACAGAAGATTTGAGGTCGAGCAATCCCAGAAGTAAATGCTCCGTGCTGAGGTATTCGTCCTTGAGCTGCGCGGCTTCTTTCTGCGCGTTCTCGAAGAGCTGACCGAGCGACTGCGAGAGCTGCTGGTTGCTCAGCCCCGCACCCTGCACTTTGGGCAGTCGTTCAATCGCCTCGTTGATTTTGATCTTAAGGTAATTGACGTTCGCTCCAAGTTTCTGCAGCAACGGAATGACGATTCCTTCGCTATCCTGCACCAGCGCGGCGAGCAAATGCTCCGGCTCAATCATCTGATTGTTGTAGCTGGAGGCAATCGCCTGCGCGTTCTGCAGGGCTTCCTGGGATTTAATTGTGAATTTGTTGAAGTTCATACTCGGATTTCAGATAACAGATTGCAGATAGCAGCGAGTTTTGCGTAAAATAACAAACTGCGGATTAATATCCCCCTCCTTCTCAAGGAGGGGACAGGGGTGGTTAGTTTTTGGTTTTTCTTAAAGAAAAATTCAAAGCGTTAAGGCCCACCACCCCTAACCCCTCCTCAAAGAGGAGGGGGATTGTTTACATGAGAAATTGTAGCTGTTACATACTGTCTGCCTGCTACTTCCCCTTCTTCTTCTCATCCTTCTCGTCTACGACTTCGAAGTCGGCGTCCTCCACCTTCTTGCCGTCCTTCTTCTTACTGCCGGACTCTTCGGAGTGCTGTTCACCGCCGGGTGCGCCGGCGCCCTGAGGCGGAGCCTGCGCCTTCGCCGCTTCGTACATCTTCGCGGAGGCTTCGTTCCACGCTGTGTTAAGCGCTTCCATCTTCGTTTTGATGTCAGCCGTGTTGTTTGCCTTCACTGCCGCTTCGAGCGCGTTTGCTGCACTTTCGATTTTGCCCTTTGTATCGGAATCCAGCTTGTCGCCAAAGTCCTTCATCTGCTTGCGGGTCTGGAACACAAGGTTATCCGCTTGGTTCTTAATTTCAATATCATCCTTGCGCTTCTTATCTTCCTGCGAGTGCGCCTGCGCGTCAGCCTTCATCTTCTCCACCTCTTCCTTGCTCAGACCGCTCGAAGACGTGATGCGGATCGATTGTTCCTTGCCTGTCGCCTTGTCCTTTGCAAAGACGTGCAGCATGCCGTTGGCGTCGATGTCGAAAATGACTTCGATCTGCGGAACACCGCGAGGCGCGGGCGGAAGCCCGTCCAGATGGAACTTGCCGAGCGTGCGATTATCGAGCGCCAGGGGCCGCTCACCTTGCAAAATGTGAATCTCGACCGACGTCTGGCTGTCGGCTGCAGTCGAGAAAATCTCGCTCTTTTTGGTCGGGATAGTCGTATTCGACTGAATCATGGGCGTCATGACGCCGCCGAGGGTTTCGATGCCGAGCGTAAGCGGTGTAACATCCAGCAGGAGCACGTCTGTGACGTCGCCTGCGAGAACGCCGCCTTGGATTGCGGCGCCGACCGCAACCACCTCGTCGGGGTTCACGCCTTTGTGGCCCTCTTTTCCAAAGATCTCTTTCACGAGCTGTTGGATACGAGGTACGCGGGTCATGCCCCCCACGAGAATGACTTCGTCAATCTGGTTGGGGTTTAAGCCGGCATCTTGCAATGCTTTTTCAACCGGATGAATGCACCGGTCGACCAAATCCTGCACCAACTGCTCAAACTTTGCGCGGGTGAGCGTGAGATTGAGATGCTTGGGACCTTCCGCCGTCGCTGTGATGAACGGGAGATTGATTTCCGTTTGCATCAACTGGGAAAGTTCCATCTTGGCTTTTTCGGCTGCTTCACGCAAACGCTGGAGAGCCATAGGGTCTCTGCGGAGGTCAATGCCTTCCTGCTTTTTGAATTCATCAGCAATGTATTCGAGCACGCGCATATCGAAGTTATCGCCACCGAGGTGCGTGTCGCCGTTCGTGGATTTCACCTCAAACACACCTTCGCCAAGCTCGAGAATCGAAATATCGAATGTACCGCCACCGAGGTCGAATACTGCAACTTTCGAATCTTTATGCTTTTTATCCAAGCCGTATGCCAGCGCTGCCGCTGTCGGTTCGTTGATGATGCGGCGGACGCTCAGCCCGGCGATCTCTCCGGCTTCCTTTGTCGCCTGCCGCTGCGCGTCGTTGAAGTACGCGGGGACGGTAATGACCGCGTCGGTTACTTTTGCGCCGAGGTAGTCCTCCGCAGTCTGCTTCATTTTTTGGAGAATCATCGCGGAGATTTCCGGCGGTGAGTATACACGGTCGCCGATCTGCACGCGCGCCGTGTTGTTGTCGCCTTTGACGACGCTGTACGGCACGAGCTTCATTTCCTCGTTGACCTCGTTATGGAAACGTCCCATAAAGCGCTTGATGGAGTACACAGTATTCTGTGAGTTGGTGACCGCCTGGCGTTTTGCCGCTGCGCCCACCAGCCGCTCGCCGGATTTAGCAAACGCCACGACGGACGGAGTGGTGCGCGCACCTTCGGCGTTGGCAATGACGACCGGGTCGTTTCCCTCCATTACCGCCACAACGGAGTTCGTTGTGCCGAGGTCGATGCCGATGATTTTTCCTGTGGTCTTAGACATTGTCGCTTGTTCCTTTCCGCCGAGTGGTTGTTCCGGCTTGGGTTATATGAGACCTCACCCTGTCCCTCTCCTAAGAGGAGAGGGGACGTACGTCGATGATTTCGTACTTCACATCCCTTCCCCTCTTAGGGGAAGGGAAGGATGGGGTCTGCTTTGTACAAATATTTTGTCACTACACAGATTAAAGACCTTGCGCGGAGGGAAGGATTCGAACCTTCCTTGGGTTACTCAGGGCGGCAAATGTTTCGGGAACTTACCAAATCTCTCGTTTTTGGATTGGAATTTACCACCCGAGTGGCCTCCGCAGTAACCCCATTCCGCTCCATACGCATGTTGATTTGAGAAATATCATCATTTCTTCGATTTTAGTTTTCATAATTACCTCCTTGATGACAAAAGTGAAAAGGAATACTATCATCATTGGCAACCAGTTTAACCAAATCGAGATTCCGATAAGTATCTCTACATTTACCCTTATGCCCCAGCTCTAACAGTTAAACAACGAACGGCCGGGTTCGCTGGAGGCGGCCCGACCTGCCTGCCGGCAGGCAGGCCTGTTTATTCACCCTCACCCTAACCCCTCTCCCATAGAGGGAGAGGGGAACGGGAGGATTGTTACTTTACTTTGACTTCGATCTGCTTCGGCTTTGCCTCCTCAGCCTTCGGGAGCGTAACCGTCAGGACACCATCCTTATAGGATGCATCAATCTTCTCAGCCTTCACCGTGTTGGGAAGCTTGAACGAGCGCTGGAATGCGCCATATGAGCGCTCGACGCGGCGGTAGCCGTCTTGCTTTGTTTCTTGGTCCTGCTTCCTCTCGCCGCGGATCGTGAGGACGTTGTTTTCTACCATGATCTTGACATCGTCCTTGTTGATGCCCGGAAGCTCGACGTTCACCAGATATTCATTTTCTTTCTCGGTGATATCGACCGCCGGCGTCCAATGCGAAAGACCGAACGTGCCATCATCAAGAACATCACCGCGGAAAAAATTGTTGAACACAGTATCGAGCAACGAATCTGTGTGATTGTTAAATCGTACTAACATGACAACCTCCTTAAGTTGAATAACATTATTTTTTGATGTTGGACTGCAAACTCTGTGATTGATTACTCAAGCAATGTGCCAGAACTTTTAGAAATCTGATTCGTCTGATTTTCTAAGGAAATAAGCAGTTTCTTGGTAAACTGCTTGCTTGATACCTGACAAAGAGTCTGACAGAATATCATAAAAAATGGCATATTTTTGACAAATTCGTCAAATAACCTGAAAATTTTGCAGGTATGGGTTAACCATCCAATTCCTTGCTTTCCCAAGTATTTTTAATTAATCTGTTAGGCATTTTTCTCAACACGTGATGAACTGAAAGGAACTTCGCAATGCGTAATCTCCTGCTCGCTGTTCTGTTGATAGCCGTCGCACCAAGCGACTCAAAAATCGCCAAGGAAGCTCGTACCGGATACGATTCAATCACCGGTGATGATTTAAAAGCGCACTTGGCGTTCCTCGCCTCCGATGAATTAGAAGGGCGTGAAACTACGTACCGCGGGCAAAAAATCGCTGCAAAATATATCGCGTCGGTGTTCCAAAAATTAGGACTGAAGGCCGTCGGCGATAACGGGACGTACTTTCAGCATTTCGATTTGGAGGTTACAAAGATCAGCGATAAGTCCAGCATCAGCACAGCCGCAAAGAGCTATCAATTCAAAAAAGATTTTCTCTCAACTACGGCTCGTGACACGATCGTCAAAGCGGAGGTTGTATTTGTCGGATATATGGACGGCAAACAGAGCGAGGCAGTGCTAAAAAGCGCAGAAGGCAAGATTGCGCTTGGGCTCGCTCCGCCGCCTGACCCTGCCGAGGCAAATCAGCCGAGGCGCGGAAGAATGCCCTACACGCCCGTTGCCAATGCTCTGGCGACAATGGTAATAGCGGAAGAAGGCAGTCCCGTGGGAACGATCGCTCAAATGGTTGCGCGCTTCGGTGGCTTCTTAGACAAAGGCTCAATGCGGTTAGCGGGTAATGCGTCAGCAGGACGCCCTGCAAGACCGTTAGGCTCCCTCGCCGTTGCCATCACTCCTGAAGCGGCGATCGAGCTGTTGAAATCAACAGGACAAACCATCGAGAAACTTAAGGACCAAGCCAAGAACGGATTGAAAGCAGCAGTGGAGACTGATGCCACGGTAACAATCGACTTAAAAATAGACCGCGAGATTAAACAGTCCGAGAACGTTGCTGGCTTGCTTGAAGGCAGCGACCCGAAGCTCAAGGACGAGTACGTGATTTTTACAGCACACTACGACCACGTAGGTATCGGCTCTGATGGTCAAGTGTACAATGGCGCTGATGACGACGGCTCGGGCACATCAACCATTTTGGAGCTTGCAGAAGCATTTGCCGTGAACCCTGTTAAACCGAAGCGCAGTCTGGTGTTTATGACGGTCGCAGGCGAGGAAAAAGGATTGCTGGGCTCCTCGTACTATGTTTCGAATCCCATTTTCCCGCTCGAGAAAACCGTCACGAATCTCAACATCGATATGATCGGCCGGGTGGATGAAAAACACGAGAAGATGAAGCAGACAGATTATACGTATGTCATCGGTTCGGATAAAATCAGCACGGAGCTTGATAGCCTTCTTGTGGAGGCAAACAAGGAATCGGAGAACCTTGCGCTCGATTATGAATTCAACGATGACAACGACCCGAACCAATTCTATCGCCGCAGCGACCATTATAATTTTGCGAGGAACGGGATCCCAATCGTCTTCTTCTTCACGGGCGTACACGAGGACTATCACCGCCCCGGGGATGACGTCGAAAAAATTCTTTTCGACCGCACGGCGAAAATTGGGCGGCTCGTGTACACACTCGGTTGGAAAACAGCTAACATGACCCGTCAACTCCGGAAAGACGCCAAGCCTTCCGTATACCAGTAACGATGTATTCGAAAGAAGAACTGCTTGAGGGGTTGAAGACAACTGTCGTTGGGAGAAAGCTGTTTTTGTTCGATTCCATCGACTCAACGAACGCGTGCGCGAAAACCCTCGCTGAAGCAGACATGGAAGAAGGGGCTGTCGTTTTTGCCGACTTTCAAACCGAAGGCAGAGGCCGCCTTGGCAGGTCATGGCTCTCAGAACCGGGCAACAACCTCTTATTTTCCTGCATTTTTCGACCTTCTCTGAGCAAGGAACGGGCAGGCTTGATGACATTTTTTGCTGCCGTCTCCGCTGCCAAAGCGATTGAAACCATGACTCATCAGATTGTCGAATGCAAATGGCCCAACGACCTTTTGCTTGGCGGAAAAAAATGCTGTGGCATTCTGCTGGAGAATTCGTTTACGCAGGACGGTATGACGCATTCCGTCGTCGGCATTGGAGTAAATGTCAACCAAGAAAAATTTGAACAGAGCCTGCAGACAAAAGCGACATCGTTGAAACAGGTGGCAAGGAAAAAAATCGACCGAAAAGAATTATTCCAGGCAATGCTGTACGAGTTGGAGACACAGTACGGCAATGTCGTCAAAGGCAATTTTGACTTCATCCTGAACGAGTGGAACCGACGCTGCACGATGTTCGGCAAAACGGCAAACGTTGTGCGCGAAGGCGGAACCATTACCGGAAAAGCTCTCGAGCTTAGCCCTGATGGCGGACTTGTGCTGGAAACGGCCACCGGTACTGAAATTGTCTATGCCGGGGATGTGACTGTTCTAACGTGACAATATCGAAATTAGAATTTCGAAAATTGAAACAATTTTGAATAACAAAACACAAACGCGTTTAGATTCCGATTTTGTATTTTGAAATTATTTAGGATTTAGGTATTCGTGCTTATCACTTAAACATATGCTTCTTGCAATCGATATCGGTAATACACATACTGTCTTTGGGGTTTATCGCGGCACAAATCTGATGGTGGACTGGCGCGCGACGAGCGTTCACCAACGAACCGAAGACGAAGTCGGCTCTCAAATCCTCCTTTTCATGGAAGGCAAGGGTATCGAGCCGAAAGACATTTCCGGTGTTGCTATCTCATCGGTTGTACCCAACCTGACGGACGTCTTCATCGCAATGTCGAAGAAGTACTTCGGGCAAGCCCCTGTTGTAATCTCCTCCGCACTCGACCTCGGTATCAAGATCCATTATGATGACCCCTCCGCAGTGGGAGCAGACCGACTGTGCAATGCCGTTGCAGGATATGCGAAGTATGGCGGACCATTAGTTATCATCGATTTTGGAACTGCGACAACGTACGACGTCGTTGCAAAGAATGGAGATTATCTTGGTGGAGTGATTTCTCCCGGCGTCGAAACATCCGCCGCCGATTTGCATCGCCGCGCGGCGAAACTCCCAAAAGTAGAGTTACGCTTCCCGAAAAAAATCATTGGCACCGACACCGTGGAAAGCATGCAAGCTGGAATCCTTTACGGCGCGCTTGACGCTATGGAAGGAATGGTCATGCGGCTGCAGGAAGAACTCACGAAACGCGAGGGCAAGAAAGCGAAGGTGATTGCAACGGGAGGGTTTTCGGAATTCATTAAGCAACATTCGAAGACGATTGAAGCATGGGAACCTTCGCTTGTGCTGGACGGCGCGCGGATGATTTATGAACGGGTAGTGGGAAAGTAACCTTTAATTTTTTACTTAGTTGCGGGAGCGACCTTTTCCATGAACTCCTTCTGGATCATCTGTATTTCATCGCGGCCAGCGTGGTGGGCATACACGAGTTTGTAGAGCCTCAAAAATCCTTGCAAACTGGACTCAAGCACGTCCACATGTTTCTGAAGTTCATGAAAGACCGATTGCAGGGAGGGTCGATACTGCGGGGAAATTTTTAAAGCACGGGCCTCCCCTTCCCGCATTTGCGAATCGACCACGGAAAAAGAGCTGTGAATGGTATGCGAAATTGCACCAACAACGTCCCGCATTTGCTTCGTTGCCTGGTCCGTTAAGCCGGTTTCCAAGATACGCTCTTCCTCAATTGCGCGTGCGATCCGGAACATCCTGCGCTCGTGCGTTGCCTGAATGACCACCCCCAGGTGGGCAAAGTCCATTTCTTCCTTGCGGACGTAATCGTACGCCCCCAGTTTCATGGCTTCGACGGCAACTTCTTCTGAGCCGGCGCCCGTCAACATAATGACGGGTACTTCATTTTTTCGCTCCGCCATCCAACGCAACACACCCAAGCCGTCCATGCCCTTCATATCGTAATCGAGCAAGAGGATATCGAAATGGGTCTCCGGGTTTTCCAGCAGTTTTACCGCCTCGAAACCGCTGGGAGCAACGGTCGTTTTATATCCAAGATTGACGGAAAGCTCCTTTGCGAACACGTTTCCAAAATCCGCTTCATCATCCACGACAAGGATATGGAGCGGAGCGTTTGAGGGATCCATGTATCCCAACGGAGTTGTATTACTTATTGCCATAAAAAAAAGGGCACTCGTTTTTGAATGGGGGAAGACAACAATTGATAATATAACGAAAGTGTGGTGAGGTATGCGGTGATACGGAGCACTGGGTTCTTAGCGCCTGACCATTTCTGTTTGGGGAGAGGTTTGTACGGGTGTTCTACGATGGTCAGTCAGGGTTGTTATTTCCCGTTGAGAGCTTTCCGCATCCTTCGAGATCTCCACGATCGACTTGAGGCCTGAAGCAAGGACGGCAAATTCCTGATGAATTTCCTGCAGGGATTTCGTGAATTGCTCCCGAGCCTCCGGCTGAACGGAAGGCTTCATCTGCTCTTCGAACTGTTGAAGATACATCGAAACAATCGTGAGCGCGTTCGTCATAATTTGGGAGATGGCATTGACCATCGCCTCGCTGACGTGGGCGGTTTGCTGCTTACCCTCGCGTGCCTGTCGTTCCTTGCGGAACAGAAAACGTTCGTAAACCCCGTTGATGGCAATAGGCAGATGGTGAATATCGACGTGCTCTTTGCGGATGTAATCATACGCGCCGAGCTTCATGGCCTCGACGGCAACGGTTTCCGTGCCCGCGGCAGTCAGCATGATGACCGGGGTTTCCATTTTCTGCTCGTGCATGGTCTGCAGAACGTTGAGTCCGGAAATTCCCGGCATCCGGTAGTCTAGTAAAACGACGTCGAACGTTTGCGATTTGAGCAATGCAAGAGCTTCTTCGCCGGACTCACAATCGGAAATTTCGTAGTCAGCCGAATTTTCCAACGCGCTCCGAACGGCAAGACGGAACGAGTCTTCGTCGTCAACAACGAGGATACGCATACGCACTTTCTCCTATTTGAAGAACTGTACTATCACGCACAGCGTTTACGGAAGGCCAAACATTACCACTGAAGCGTTCGCAAAATCAACCAGCGGACCGAAATATAATCCAAGCACCAGCGTTGGAATGACCAGCGCCAAAAGAATAACCACCTGCGCGACAGGGAGAGCGACCGGCTCGGCGCTTCCTTCAGGGTCACGGAGGAACATGTTCCGCACCACCCGCACATAATAATACAACGAGACGACACTGTTCAGAGCGCCTATGACAGCGAGCCAGACCCATTGAGCGTCCAACAAGGCAGCGAACAAATACAATTTACCGATGAAGCCCGCCGTCGGCGGCAAGCCGGCGAGCGAAATAAAGAACACCACCATCGCCGTCGAGAGCAGCGGCGCACGATGGCCCAACCCCTTATAGGAATCAATATGCTCGCTGCCAAGCTTATTTGCCACAAGCATCACGCAGTAGAATGCGCCGAGATTCATGAACAAGTAGACAGCGAAATAAATCAGGACAGCAGCAACACCTTTATCGCTCAGCACCACGACACCCATCAGCATATAGCCGGCGTGGGCGATGCTGGAATATGCCAGCAAGCGTTTCATATTGTCCTGCCAGACGGCGACGAGGTTGCCGAGTGTCATCGTCAGCACGGCGAGTATCGCAACAAGGTTATTCCACTCGAAGCCCTGCAACGAAGCCCACATACCCGCGGGCAAGCCGACGACATTGGAATCGATAAAGCACACTTTGAAGAAGCGAATCATCACCGCAAAGCCGGCTGCTTTGGAAGCAACGGAGAGGAACGCCGTAATGGTTACGGGCGCCCCCTCGTATACGTCCGGCGTCCAGAAATGAAACGGCACGGCCGAAATCTTATACCCGAAGCCGGCTATGATGAGAATGCTGGCAATCAGCAACGCAATAGCGTTTACCGGGCCCGCGGCGAGCGCCTGGTTGACGCCGAACATATCTGTCGCCCCGGTTAATCCAAACAAGATCGAGATCCCGTAAAGCATCAAACCCGTCGAAAGCGCGCCGTAGATAATATATTTCAATGACGCTTCGCTGGAATCCGTTGCTTCTTTCGTGTAACCAGAGAGGATGTAGGAGGTCAAGCTCGTCAGCTCGATGGCAAGAACCATCATCAGTAAATTCGTTGCACCGACCATGAGAAACATGCCAAGCGTCATCGCAACAAGCAGTGCGTAATATTCGCCCATGCGCTTGACTGTCTGCTGTACTTCCGACGAGTATTGCGAAAACAGAATGATGATGATCGAACACAGTGTAATAACAACTTTAAAGTAAGTTGCAAACGGGTCGGCTACTATCATGCCTGAAAAAAGCGTCTGCGACTGGTCGGCGTAAATCAGCACGAAGACACCGGCGATGAGCGTACCGACAAGCGCGAGAACGGAAATAAATTCCTGCTGATGCTTCTTGACGATAAGTCCGGCAACAAGCGCAACGCAGAACGTCACCGCGAGGGAGACTTCAGGAATAAAGCCGCGAAGATTTGCTATAAGTTGTTCGACCATTCGAGTATTCTATAATATTACGGCACGATCGCCATTGCGGCGCCGGTGTTCACAACTTCAACGAGCCGGTTGAGAGAGCTTGTCATTAAATCCAAAATCACGGATGGATACACGCCAAGGAATATCACGATAATCGCGAGCGGCACAAGCATGAACGCTTCGCGGAAATTGATATCAGGCATATCTTTCCATTTTTCATTCGGCTGGCCGAGGAATACGCGCTGGAGCGTCCATAACATGTATGCCGCTGTCAACACGATACCGAGCGTTGAAGCGATGGTAATCGTGCGGAACGTTTGGAACGCACCGAGGAACGAAAACGCCTCGGAGATAAATCCGCTCAACCCCGGCAAACCGAGCGCGGCGAAGAACGCGACGGTCATAATGCCGGTGTACTTCGGCATGGTGATTGCTAGTCCGCCGAACGCGTCGAGGTCGCGCGTATGTGCGCGGTCGTAAATCACGCCGACAATCAAGAAGAGCATTGCGGTGATGGTGCCGTGGTTGAACATCTGGAACACCGCCCCCATCATTCCCTGCGTGTTGAGCGCCGCCATGCCGAGCAGGACAACGCCCATGTGGCTGACACTGGAGTACGCAATGAGTTTTTTAAAGTCTTTCTGCGCCATAGCGCATAGCGCGCCGTACACGATATTAATAAATGCAAAGATGGCAAGATACCACGCCGTGTCGTTCGCAATGTCCGGAAACATGGCATAGTTTATGCGCAGCATGCCGTAGGTGCCCATTTTCAGGAGCACGCCGGCAAGAATAACGCTGATGGCCGTTGGCGCTTCCACGTGCGCATCGGGCAGCCACGTGTGGAACGGGAACATCGGCACTTTGATGGCAAACCCTATAAAGAGCGCGATGTACGCAAGATAGCGCCAGTACGTGCTTACTCCCGCGAGCAGCGAGTCAGGCTCAAGGTTCGCCGGATCCATCATTGCCAGCATATTGAACGTGTGCATTTTCTCGCCTGTTGCGGGGTCGAGAATCGTCACGCTAAAGTAAAGCGCGATAATCGCCAACAACATCAGCACGCTGCCGAGCAATGTATAGAGGAAGAACTTAATAGCCGCATATTCGCGTCGCGGACCGCCCCAAACGCCGATGAGAAAATACATCGGAAGGAGCATGACTTCCCAGAACACGTAGAAGAGGAAGAAGTCAAGAGCGACAAACACGCCCATCATGCCGGTATCGAGCAGCAGGAACATCGCCATGTAGCCTTTGAGTGCCTTCTCAATATTCCACGATGCGAACACGGCAACGAAGCTGATGAGTGCGGTGAGCAGCACCATCGTCACGCTCAAGCCATCCACGCCCATGAAGTATTCGATGTGCACCCTACCGAACCAGGAGAGTCCCTGTACATCGATCCAGGAGGCGCGTTCGACAAATTGCATTCCATCAGCGGAGTTGATTCCCGCCATACCTTTATCGAAGTTCAGGAAGATGATCGCGGCAATGACCAATTGCAAAAATGTTGCGCCGGCGGCAACCCACTTCATGGTCTCTTTCTGCTCTTTCGGCAGCATGAGCACAACCACCATTCCGAGGATAGGCAGGAAGGTGATCCATGTGAGAATACCGATACCTAAGATAGACATTGAACCTCCGTTAAGAGCTTACAACATTAACAATATTATCTAAACCAAAGGAAAAAGACCATGACACCCAGCAACACCCAAGCGATGTAGGTTTGGACTTTTCCCGTTTGCACTTTGCGCGTCAGCAAGCCGAAGAATCCGGCGGCGTAAGCGGTGAGATTCACCATGCCGTCAACGATACGGTTGTCAAATCCACCCACTCCGACATAGAATAAGAAGAATGTTAATCCGGCAACGCCGAGCGCGATAAGCCCGTTCCAGATCGCGAGCAAAACGGTGATCTCTTCGGGCCAAATGGCATTACCAGTCACCCACCCTGCGTAAATTGATATCACACCAGAGACAACCAAGTAAATGATTGCTCCGATATTCCCTTCTTCCCAGTTATTCTTTGTGCCGAGCGTGACAGCTTTTGTCCATCGCGCGGTGCCGTTGACTATGCCGTCGATGATCTTCTCATCAAACCAACGGTACGCGGCAGCAATGCCATCCGTGCCTTTGACAAACGTCGCTTGATATAGCTCATCGAAGTACCACTTGTTCAGGAAAAACTTGTGTACGGGAGCGAGAGTCGTTGCAATATTGTCTGCGCTGATTTTCTTCCAGTAGTACGTCGCGAACGCAACGAGGATGCCTGTACCTGCGACAAGGAGCGAGAGCAACATCGCCGACGTGTGCGAGTAATGCAGGGCTTCGTTAAATTCCTCAATGCCAGCTGCCGCGGTGGTCGCCGGAACGGATGAGACCGGGCGCGGAACAGCATTCATAAACCATCCATCCGTTGCGCCGAACGGATTGAAGCTGTAGAACGCAAAGAACGACAGCACGGCGAAAACAATCAACGGTATCGTCATCGTTCTGGGCGATTCGTGAATGGCTTCCAGACGATGATGGTCTTTGTGTTCACCCCAGAATGTAAGAATCAACAGCCGGAACATGTAAAACGCCGTCAACCCGGCGACGAAGAAGCCGATAATCGGAATCAGATAATGCCCTGTGAGACTGCCGTATGCGAGCGAGCCAGCGAGGATTTCGTCTTTACTCAGAAATCCTGATGTGAGCGGCACACCCGAGATCGCCAGCGTGTAAATCAAAAATGTCCAGTATGTGACGGGCATTTTGGATTTTAGTCCGCCCATGTTGCGGATATCCTGCGGGTCGGTGTGATGGTCGCCGGCATGATGCAGTGCGTGGTGCATGGCGTGAATAACCGAGCCGGAACCGAGGAAGAGTCCCGCCTTAAACATCGCGTGCGTCGTGAGATGGAAAAATCCGGCTGAATATGCGCCGACACCCAATCCCATGACCATATAGCCTAATTGGCTCACAGTGGAGTATGCCAACACTTTCTTTATATCGTTCTGCGCAATGGCGATTGTCGCTGCGATGAATGCAGTAATGGCGCCGATGTAGGCGATGAACATCAACGCGTCGCCGGTCATCATTGCAAACGTGCGGGCGACCATGTACACACCTGCGGCGACCATCGTTGCGGCGTGGATGAGTGCACTGACAGGCGTGGGGCCTTCCATCGCATCCGGCAGCCAGACATGCAGCGGGAACTGCGCCGATTTACCGATTGCACCGCAGAAAATCAGAATACCGGCGGCGGTCAACCATGTTTCGCTGCCGAACGGGATTGTGCCAGACTGCATTGTGCCGAAAATCGAGTCGAATGAAAACGTATGGAATGTTGCATACAAAATCATGATGCCCGTGAAGAAGCCGATATCGCCGACACGGTTGACTATAAACGCCTTCTTTGAAGCATCGGAGGCGGACTTCTTCTCGAACCAATGTCCAATGAGCAAGTACGAGCTCAACCCGACCAACTCCCAGAACACATACATCATCCAGAAATTGTTCGTGATGACGATGCCGAGCATCGAGAATGTGAAAATACCGAGATAGGAGAAATATCTGCCGTAGCGGACATCACCGTGCATATAACCGATAGAAAAGAGGTGCACGAGAGAGCTGACGAGCATCACCACCACCAGCATCACCGCCGCCATGTTATCGAGCATGATGCCGAGGTCGAGCGTCAGTTGCCCGATACCCGGGACATTGCCGAAGCTCACCCACTCGGCAGAGGCTTGAATTGTCTCGTTCGGAAACTGTGTCAACTTGGTGAAAAAGACAACGATAGCAAGAGCGAGAGCGACAAACGCAATGCCCGTGCCGAGCCAGTCACCCTGCTTCGGCAGCCGTTTATTAAAGAAAATCAGCAGAACGAAGCTGAGTAACGGCAGAAACAGAATGACGACCGAAAGAGTAAGAAGTGTTTCTTGGGACATAATTACATTGTCGATTTACAATTGGCGATTGATAATTGAGAAATCAATCGCGCAGGCGGTTGAACTCATCCACATTGACTGTGTTGAAGTTCTGATAAATGTTCAACACGATTGCGAGCGCGATTGCCGCTTCTGCCGCGGCGAGGATGATCACGAAGATGGCAATCACCTGGCCGTCGAGCGTTCCGGTGCTGTAGCGTGAAAAAGCAATAAAGTTGATGTTCGCCGCGTTCAAAATCAGCTCAATGCCCATCAACACCATAATGGCGTTACGGCGCGTGAGCACAGCGAACACACCGAGCGAAAACAATATCCCGCTGACAATCAGAAAATGTGTCAGTCCGGGTGTTTTTAACCAGTTCAGAAATTCTTGCATTTTTTTTCTTTAAACCTGCGAGGTTTTAAAAACCTCGCAGGTTTTATGTTGTTTACGCTTTCTTTTCCCGCCGTGCGATCATCGCTGCGCCAACAAGCGCAACGAGTAGCACTACCGAGGCGATTTCAAACGGCAGCACATAGCTCGTGAGCAGCATCGTGCCCAACTCGTTACCGGTTGCTTCCGGCAATGTTTGCTGAGTCGTAACTTTCCAATCGGTTGACCAGAACATTCCAACAAGCATCCCCGCAAGCGCCGCGGAGAGCAGCACGGCCGGCATGCTTTGGACAGTACCGGTTTTCACATCCACGCTGATGACAGTGTTCGTCAGCATCACACCGAAAATCACCAGCACCAAAATCCCGCCGACGTAAATCAGCAATTGCGTGATGGCGAGGAAATCCGCCATGAGCAGCACATACAATCCTGCCACCGCGAAAAACGCAAACAAGAGCGCGAACGCGGCGTGGACGATGTTCTTGGAAAAAACGACGACCGATCCGGCGCCCAGCGCAAGGAGTGCAAACGCATAAAAGATGATTGTAAACAGGTCCATATCTTAGCTTTGAGTCGGGTTCTCCGGTTTCGGCGGTTCAGGACTTGGAGTGCTTCCCGCTGCCGGCGGAGGCGGTGCCGCCGCTTTTGCAGCCGCTGCTGCGGCTGCCGCCGCGGCTTTCTTTGCAGCAGCTTCTTCATCCGCCTTTTTGAGTTTTTCCTTCGCTTCTTCGACGTCGGCGGGAACCATGCGGCTGAAATTGTAAATCAAATTATGCCGGTCGAATTCCGAGAACTCGTACACGTCGGTCATCATAATGCACTCAGTCGGGCACGGATACACGCACAGACCGCAGTAGCAGCACTTGGCAATGTCGATGTCGAAGCGCGGCACGTGCAAGCGCTTCTTTTGTCCCGTTGACGTTACGCCCAAGTCCTGGTCTGCCGTTGCTTTGATCGTCTCAATGCTGATGCAATCCACAGGGCAAGCAAGAGAGCACTGGTCGCAGCCGATACAATCGTCAATGTTGACGTACAGACGGTTGCGAGCGCGCTCGGGTAGCTTCAGGCGGACGTCCGGGTACTGCACCGTCACCGCGGGCGTGAACAAGTGGCTGAACGTCACCTTCATACCGATGGCGATGGTAGAAAGTGCTTGCCAGATATTATAGAAATATAGATGAACAGAGCGCATAGTTACATGGACGATTAAAAAACTACAATACTAAAATTAAACCAACGGCAAAAATACAGACAAACAAAAACGGTGTCAAAACTTTCCACGTTGTGTACATCAACTGGTCGACGCGCAGGCGCGGGAGCGTCCAGCGAATCCAAATCTGCAAGAATACGAAAAACATTCCTTTTGCGACAATCCAGAAAAATCCCCATACGGGACCGGATAAAAAGCTTCCAAACGGACTCGACCACCCGCCCAGGAACAGCGAGGCCGCGACTGCCGAGACAAAGAACATGTTGGCGTATTCCGCCAAATAAAAGATGGCGAATTTCATCCCGCTGTATTCAGTGTTGAAGCCCTGCACAAGCTCGGATTCGGCTTCCGGCAAATCAAACGGCGTGCGGTTGACCTCTGCAATACCAGCAATTAAAAGAATAAAGAATGCCGTCGCGGTAAAAGGTATGATGAGTAGTTTCTGGAGCAACGGCAGCGGTCCGCCAAACACGACCCAGTTCTGGATACCGCCTTCTTGAAATTGCGAAACCTCGTTTAAGTTCAACGTGCCCGTCACCATCACCGCCACAAGGACTGCGAGCGCGGTGGGGATTTCGTAACTCACGATTTGTGCGGCAGAACGCATCGCTCCGAACAGCGACCACTTGTTGTTTGACGCCCAACCCGCCATCAGAATGCCA
>JAKEEG010000012.1 GCA_022616555.1 Ignavibacteriota bacterium
AACGTAGGAGCAATACGCAATGAAAATTTTCCTTGCCGGAGCGACCGGCGCAATCGGAATGCAATTGATTCCGATGCTCGTTAAGGCGGGACATCGAGTTGTTGGAATGACGCGCTCGCCCGGGAAATCGGACGCGCTCAAAGCTGCCGGGGCCGAACCTGTTGTCGCCGATGCGTTAAATCGAGATGAGGTGATCGCCGCCGTTGGGCGTGCAAACCCCGACGCCATCGTACACCAGCTCACCGCACTCACAACACTCGCCAGCGAGAAATCGTTTGAGAAAGCGTTCGAGCTGACGAATCGTCTCCGCACGAAAGGCACCGACAATTTGATTGCAGCAGCGCGCGCGGCAGGGGTGAAAAAATTCATCGCACAAAGCTACACCGGCTGGCCCTACGCGCGCGAAGGCGGCGCGGTGAAATCCGAAGAGGACCCGCTCGACCCGAACCCGGTTCCGGCGTTTCGCACAACGCTTAACGCCATCCGCTACCTCGAATCGGCTGTAACGAGCGCTCAGCCTCTGCAAGGTGTTGTCCTCCGCTACGGGGCGTTCTACGGTCCGGGCACCTCGCTCGGCAACGGTGCAAGCGGTACGCATCTCGAGCTGGTGAGAAAGCGGAAGTTTCCCATCGTCGGCAACGGCGCTGGAGTGTGGTCGTTCATCCACATCTCCGACGCGGCACGTGCAACCGTACACGCGCTCGAACGCAACGTAACGGGAATTTACAATATTGTCGATGACGAGCCTGCGCCGGTTCGCGATTGGCTGCCTGCGTTGGCTCAGGCAGTTGGTGCAAAGCCGCCGATGCGTATTCCAGCGTGGCTGGGAAAGCTCGTTGCCGGTGAGTATATTGTGGTGATGATGACGGAAATTCGCGGCGCTTCAAATGCCAAAGCCAAACGCGAGCTTGGGTGGCAGCTTCAATACCCAACGTGGAGACGCGGGTTTGTGGAGGGATTGGGATAGAAATTATTCGTGCGACGCACTTTCGAAGTGCGTCGCACGTGTTACAACGCCTGCGGCAGCTTTACCCTAACAGTGGTACCGACATTCATCTCGCTCTGGATAAATAAATCACCCCCGTACAAATTCGCCAGTCGTTTCGAGACGACCAAGCCGAGGCCGAGCCCTTGCTGCTCATAGATCGTGCGGTCGAACTGCACATACGCGCCGATGCTTTTGATCTGCTCGGTCGTCATCCCGCGGCCACGGTCGGTCACGGTCAAAAAGTAGCCGTCCTTTGCGTCTTCCGCGGAGATGAACACCGGCGAGCCGGTCTTTGAAAATTTTAAGGCGTTATCGACTACTTCGCTCGTTATCTTGGCGAAGTAATTGGGCGTAATGGCAACCGAGCCTTTGCCAAGATTCATCTGCAGGTCGCCTACCCTGCCGTACTCCTGCGCCCGGTCGTTAGCCACGTAATCGACCATCGTGTCCACGTCCTTCGTCTCGGCGTGCGCTGCAGAGGTTAAAAATTCGGTCTGCTTCAGCTCAAGCTGGGCGAAGAGCAGATAATTTTCGAGGTGCCGCTGGAGCCGCTTCGCATTTTTATAAATACGCTCGGACATCCAAGCGATTTCGCTCGTTTCAAGGTCCTCGTGCTGTTTGCGCACGATGTCGCTGTAGCCAAGAATCCCATTGAGCGGCGTTTGCAGCTCGTGGGGGATGGCAAACGTCATCGCCTTGCGAAGCTCCTCGAGTTTTTGGTTCGCCTTCTGCATGAGCAAGCGGTGCTTCTGCAGTCGCAGGTTCACTGCCGCAAGCAGGACGGAGGGCGAAAAGGGCTTCGGAAGGAAATCGTCCGCACCCATTTCCATGCTCTTGCGGAAGCCTTCTTTTTCTGCCATGGCTGTCATGATGATCACTGGAATCGATGCCGTGCGCAAATCGTTCCGCAAGCTGGCGAGCAAGTCGTATCCACCACCCCGGTCCATATGGATGTCGCTGATGATCAGGTCGGGCAGATACGACTTAGCCATCTCTGCGCCGTCGACGCCGTTACTCGCGCCAATGGCTTCCAAGCCGTTCGTGCGCAGAATAGTCAACACCAATTGCAGTTGAGCGTTATCATCTTCAACAACGAGTATTTTTGTCATCGGATTCAACATTCGATATCAGCATTCGATATCCCAATACAAATTCCCACATGGATTCGATGGTGGGAGGCGAAGGTTAATTAAAATAAATTTTGCTTAAAATGACACACCCCTAACCCCTCTCCCCTCCACACGGGCTTTGCACAGAGGGGAATTCGGCACGCGCGTGGCAGTCCCCTCTCGTGCCTTCACGCCAACGTGTGGCGTTGCGGCACGCAGGCGTGTGTTGGCATAAGTGATGAGAGAGGGGAATATAAGGGGTGTGTGCACTTAATCTTGATACTCTTGATGTTCTTCACTACATTATTGTGCCTCCGCACCGTAGCATCTCGTATGCTAACCACAATCATTTTCCATAAGGACCCTCCCTATGCGCACACTCAGCATGTTTATGCTTTGCTCCCTTCTCTGCTTGACAAATGCTTTATCTCAGGAGCAAACTGAACAACAACCCGAAAGGCGAATCGACCTGTTCTTCCACGCTGGCACTGCTTTCCCCTCGGACCCATCGGACTTTCCGGATTACTGGGACATGGGATTCGCTTTCGGCGGCGGCGTTGGGTACTCTTTCTCCGAGGCGTTTTCTCTCTCGGGTTCAATCGATTATAGTATGTTTCCATTGGATGAGGAAGAGTTTTTAAAAATACTGGCAGCTTTTGGCGTCCCACCGGACGCTTCGATATCGGGTGGCGGAATATCAATCTTCACAGTTATGGCGAACGCAAAGGCCGTCTTTAACTCAACGCCGAATTCCGTCACACCGTATGTAACGACCGGAATTGGGTTTTTCAATATGTCGCTAGGCGACATAACTGTTACCTACCAAGGTCAATCGGGAACTGGTGAAGTGAACGAGGCAAGATCCGCGTTCTCATTCATTATCGGGGCAGGCGTGGAGATTCCACTTGGAGCACCGACATTGTTCATCGAAGGCAAGTACTGCTTAGGGTTTACCGAAGGCGATAACACGGGCTTCATCCCCATCAGGGCGGGAGTGAAGATTAGGATTTGAGCATCCTATATCATAACCACAACAGGTGATAAAATGAAATTCATACTTTTCGTGCTCGCTGCACTCGGCATAAGTGCAGTACAAGCTCAAGAATCAGCAGTTGTCAATAATCAGCTTGTTGTTTATGGCACAGCCACCGTCGACAAATCTGCTGATCGGGCAATTGTTACTTTCACGGTTAAGGGATTCGGGCCTTCAATACAAACCGCCGCAGAGGTTGCTCGCAAGAAAGTCAGCGACATCGCCGATAAACTGTTTGCTGTCGGACTGAAGGAAGAGAATCTCCATACCGCCCATTTTAACAGTGGAGATAATTTTGAGGGTAAGGCATTTCTCTCCTCCAGCCGCGACTTTCGCGCCCTGATTGAATCAAGAGTGACGATTGATAGTTTAGAGCTTCTTGAAAAGGTCGTCAACGTATTGGCAAGCGGAGAAGTTGAACAGCTATCGAACATCAACTTTGCACTGAGAAACGATATGGCAGTAAAGTTGGAGGCGCGTCGGTTGGCGGTAGCCAACGCACAAGAAAAAGCCGAATTGATGACAGGTCAATTGGGTGTTTCGGTCGGGAGAGTTTTGTATGTTGAAGAACTTCTTTCGTCTGCCGACGGAGATTTTTACTTGCCGCCGAGAGTGTCTCAGGCTAATGTTTCCTTTTATAAACTAGAAATGGACGGCGTACGCGTTACTGCATCTGGTCCGTCGTTTTTCGGCCAGCAATTTACTGTAAAGTCAGGTGTGAAAGTAGTGTTTGAGATAACGAATAATAAATAGGTTAAAAAGAGATTCGATTGACAATATGAGGGGGACAGCAATGATTCGGTTCTTTTTTGTCTTATTTCTCACCTTGCTTGCGTTAAAACCATCGATGGGTCAGCTACTCTGCGTCGCTGGAAAGGAGTTTAAGTATCCTGAAATCGCTCGACGCGCAGGTGTGACAGCATCGTTTCAGGTTGTACTCAATGTCAATAATTTTTCTCCGCTTATTACCCAGATAACTGGTGTGGACAGCTCTTCGAATCAATATCTTAACCTCTTCAAACAATCTCTCATTGACAACCTCAATCAGCTAACGTACTTAAACGATACAGCCAATTTTCAGATGAAAGTTACTTATTCAATTCGTCATTTTAGAACTCTGAACAACAGTTACGTCGAAATAATCGATCCGGATGAAATACATTTCGTTGCACAATCACCTCGAATAGAGATAATAGTCGATTACATGCCTTTTCCATCCGACCCAAACATTGATTCCGTCGTTGTCGAAACGACTGTTCCGTTCAAATCCGGAAAGGCGATACCTTCTGATATCCTTGTACAGCGTTTATTTGACGATGAGGCAGGTTCGACGGTCATTCTCAGGAACAACTATCCGGACCTTCGAGAGGAAATTATTGCAGTTGCAAGCCGGTACTCAAAAGATTATTTTCTCGGGATAGGATCGAACGCCCATTACTATTTCATTAAATTAAAAGTTGAACGCAAAATTCCAGAGTGCGGGCTCGAACAAATTTATTGAGATGAACTCTACTCCTGTCCCAGCACCTGCATTGCGGTCTCCAGCATCGTGTCGCTGCCCATAGTTCTCTCGGTGGGGACACGGTCGAGAACAACGGTATTACTAAATGCACGAGGCGGTGCCAAGTCGGCTTCCCAAAATTGAGCCTGCATCCCTTGCTTCTCTCATAACTTTTTCTGATGTTGATCTCATGCATACCAATTTCACATTCTGGTTCTGGTTTCCGAAAGCCGGCACGGGATCGACGTGATGCAACACGCACTCGACCCGATGCTGGTGGCGCACTATCGCGACCGGCTCACGGGTGCAGAGGCGTGGCTGGTTGGCGATACGTTCCTTCACGGTGTGGCTGGCGGCGGAATCCGCATGGCTCCCGATGTTGATGAGACTCTCATGCGACATCTGGCATCCACGATGTCCGTTAAACTGTCCATTCTCCATCCCCCGTGCGGGGGAGCTAAATGCGGCATCCGATACGACTCCCGCTCTCCCGATAGCAAGGATGTACTCCATCGCGTGCTCCGCGCGTTCGCACCTTTTCTGCAACAATGCTGGGTGACCGGCTCAGACCTCGGCACTAGCTGGCACGATATCGTCACCGCGTGCCGCAAGCAAGCTAACATTCCGCACCCGCAGTTCGCTCTGATGAAAGCATACGGTGGCGACAGGCATGACGCTGTGGACGCGGGCATTGAGCGCCTCAAGCGCGGCACTTCACTGATTGTCGATGATTCCATTCGACTCGAGATGAGCGACGCCGTAACCGGCTGGACTGTCAGCGCATCGACCATCGAAGCCTTCGCTCTACGTGGCGAGTCTATCGTAGGCAAGCGCGTCGCAATACAGGGATTTGGTTCTGTTGGAGGCAGCGCGGCGAAATTCTTAGCCGAAGCAGGCGCCGTCATCATTGCCGTCTCGGACGAGCTTGGCGCGGTCGTTGCGGATAGCACCGCCGGACTCGATATTCCAGCGTTGCTTGCCATGCGTTCCGAACCCGCCCGGAAAGTCATCGACCGCGAACTTCTGCGCTCACGTTTTTCGTATCGACTGAGCCACCGCGATGATGTACTGTATCAGGACGTCGACGTCCTAATTCCCGCGGCTGGGTCATACATTACAATCGACCTCATGCGCGTACTGGCGAAGGTTATTGCCGAGGGCGCCAACGACCCGTTTGCCGAGGAGGAGGAGCTTAACCTGCACCAGCGCGGCATCACTGTCATTCCCGACGCCATTGCCAACTCCGGGAGCGCCGGGCTTTACGGTTTGCTTGTTGCCGGGGATATACCGCTTTCAAAGCCCGGAATTCTTACTTTTCTTGAGACTCAGGTGCGGGAAATGACTCGGAGAGTGTTGGAGCATCGCCAACACCCGCCCCGTCTTGCACTCGAAACACTTGCTCAAACGCGCATTCAAGCCTATATTCAGGGCGGACATTCGCCTTTGCCCAGAGGCTTTACACCTGAGAGTTTGAAGGAGCTGGAGTCAGACGATTTGACAATACGGTATCGCGGTTCTGCAGTGCAGTCACAGATAGTTTTTAATAACACGAAAGGTGTACGTTGAGCAACACACCACTACGATTGCGCGGCTCCATTGTGCCGCTGGTAACACCGTTTCGCAACGGCAAGCTGGATGAAGCCGGACTGACTTCATTGATTGAATGGCAGATTGCAAGCGGTAGCCACGGCATTTCGGTAACCGGCACAACGGGCGAGCCGACTGCGCTGTCGCGTGAAGAGCGCGAACGCGTCATTCAGCTCACCGCTCAGGTCGTAAACAAGCGCGTGCCATTTGTTGCGGGAACAGGCTCGAACAACCACGACGAGACGATGCATTTCAGCCGCTTCGCGCAGAAGTCCGGCGCGGACGCCGTGCTTCTGATTACTCCCTATTACGTCCGTCCGACCCAGGAGGGACTCTACCGACATTTCAAGACTGTCGCCGATGCACTAGAGATTCCTGTCATCCTTTATAATATCCCCGGCAGGTCGGCGATTAATTTGGAAATTGACACCGTCGCCCGTCTGCGCGACAATTGTAAAAATATTATCGGCATCAAGGAAGCCAACCACGATTTCTCGCACATCACGCGATTGATAGGAAAGCTCGGTCGCGATTTCCTCGTGTACTCCGGTATCGAGTTGCTCTGCTTCCCTATTCTCGCAATTGGTGGTGCAGGATTCGTCAGCGCGACGGGCAATATTATGCCGAAGGAAGTCGCACGGCTCTACGACCTCGTCGCTGCGGATAAATGGCGCGAGGCGCAGGATTTGCACTATCATCTCATGCCGCTCAATGATGCAGTGTTTATTGAGATTAATCCCGTGCCAGCCAAGACCGCGCTGGGCATGATGGGTAAAATTTCACCCGAGGTTCGTTTGCCGCTTGCTCCACTTTCGAAGGAAAACGAAGCAAAGTTGAAAGCGGTGTTGGCTAAGTACGGGCTCGTACAGGACTAACGTGGAAGATTAATCCCTCCCCTCTTAGGGGAGGTTAGGAGGGGTCTGTTTTTTTTCCGAGACCCCCCCCCCTCTATCTCCCCCTAAGAGGGGGAGAGTCAAAATCAGAATTGTCGTAATCCGGTTATCAATTAAGTATGACTCCAGGCACACAAACACAATTCGCAACCGTCAACGGCATTAGGCTCGCTTATTACGATTGGCAGGGCGAGCGCGGTCCCCTCGTCTGCATCCACAGCATTACCGGACACAAGGGTACATTCACTGCACTTGCAGAACAGCTCGCGCCTCAGTACCGTGTCGTCGCACTTGACTTGCGCGGTAGGTGCGACAGCGACAAGCCGGAATCGGGCTACGGCTTTGCCTACCACGCACGCGACATCATCGCGTTCGCAGATGCGATGGGGTTTGAAAAATTTACGTTGGTGGGACATTCATTCGGCGCCACGGCGAGCGTCTATACTGCTGCACTTCATCCTTCGCGCGTTTCGTCGTTGGTTTTGCTCGATGGTGGCGCAGACCCTAAGCACGAAACTCTCAAAGCAATGTATCCCACTGTTAAACGTTTGAGCAAGACGTATCAATCGCTGGACGAATATATCAAAGGCCAGCGCGCCATCACGTATCATAAACCGTGGACGCAAGCGCTTGAGCGCTATGTGAGCGAGGAGATGCAGACAGACGGCGTCATCAGCACGAAATCATCCCCAACCGCCATCGAGCACGATTTGGATATGCACTTTTGGGATAATGTTTGGTATTATCTGACGAGTCTGAAATGTCCAGCGCTCTATCTCAGGCCAAAAGATGGCCTACTGGGCAATACGGGACACGTCTATAGCGACGCCGAAGCAGCTAAGCTTGCGGAACAAATTCCCAACTGCCGATATGAAATCGTCTCCGGTGGGAACCATTACACGTTTGTAATTCAGGACGAGCCGCCTGTTTCTCCGTTCATCAAAAAATTTTTAGCAGAACAATACGCATGAAGCTCGCCCGGTTCTCAATCAAAGGCAAGACCTACGAAGGCACTGTGCGCAACGACGGCCAGCTTGAAGCCAACGGAACGACGTTTGCGCCAAACGACGTGACCTGGCTGCCGCCGGTTATGCCGCAGAAGGCGATCGGATTAGCATTGAATTATGCCGACCACGCTGCTGAGCTGGAAATGAAATCGCCGGAAGACCCGGCATTGTTCTTCAAACCTCAGAGCTCATTTATCGGTCATCGTGCCCCTGTGATATATCCGAAGGGCGTTGAGTACATGCACTACGAGGCGGAGCTTGTGGCCGTCATCGGCGAGCGATGCCGGCGCGTGAAGGCCGAGCATGCAGAAAAGTACATCAAAGGCTATACGATTGGCAATGACGTCACGGTGCGGGACTTCGTCAAAAATTTTTACAGGCCGCCCGTGCGCGCGAAGGGGTACGATACATTCGGACCGGTAGGACCGTATATCGTGACGGCGGATGAAATCCCCAACCCTGCGCGACTCGGCTTGCGAGCGTATGTGAACAATGAACTTAGGCAGGAAGGCAACACGGCGACCATGATCCGCTCTGTGCCGGAGTTAATCGAGTTTATCTCCATGATTATGACACTCGAGCCGGGCGATATGATCTGGACGGGAACACCCAAAGGTATCTCTCACGTATACGCTGGCGATGTGATGAGATTGGAAATCGACGGCATCGGCGCGTTGGAAAATCCTGTGATTACGGAAAGTTGAAGAGAGCCATCTAAATCATTGATATGATTGCCACGAACTTTAGTTCGTGGATAAAGACTCGTCAAATTAAATGGGGTTTTAACCCCCACATATACCCTTTATGCCCTACGTACGAGTGTGGATTCATATGGTTTGGTCAACTAAGGACTTTAAACCAGTTTTGGAAAAAGAGTTGAGAGAAAAACTGTACGCTCACATCAGGGAGAATGCAAAGTCCAAAAATATCTATCTTGATTGCATCAACGGATTTTTCGATCATGTCCACGTGCTGATCAGTTTAAAAGCGGACCAATCGCCTGCCAAAGTAGCTCAACTATTAAAGGGAGAATCGTCTCATTGGTTGAATGATCAACAACTGACACCGGTAAGGTTCGAGTGGCAAAAGGAATACTTTGCGGTGTCTGTGAGTGAATCTTCGCTTGAAAACGTCCGCTCATATATAAACAAACAGGAAGAGCATCACAGAAAAAAGATATTTAAAGAGGAGTATAATGAATTCATGCAAAAATACGGTTTTGCTGAAAGGGGTTAAAACCCCTTCTTCCAATTAATCATTATCCCCGACCTAAAGGTCGGGGCAATAAAAAATTGTTTTCGCCTAACTGTTAACATTTTTCAATGATCCAACACTTTATCAATAATAAATTCGTTCCGTCTGCCGAGGGGAAGTCGTTTGAGACTCTTAACCCCACGACGAATAAGCCCATCGACAGCGTCGCTTCTGGCACAGCAGCCGATATCGACGCGGCGGTGAAGGCAGCTCGCAAGGCATTCGATGAAGGCCCCTGGCCGCGCATGTCCGCAGACGAGCGCGGCAAATATCTCCGCAAGATTGGCGACTTGATCATCAAACATGCTGATGAAATTGCCGAAACAGAAATAGAAGACACCGGCATTCCCTCAAGCCAAATTAAAAAGGGTGCAATCCCCCGCGCGGCGGATAATTTTTACTTCTTCGCTGAAGAGGCAAAAAAATTAACCAGCGAGGTCTTCCCCGTCGGCGATAAGTTTATGAATTACACCGTGCGCCGCCCTGTTGGAGTGGCGGGACTCATCACGCCGTGGAACACACCGTTCATGCTCGAAACGTGGAAAACCGCCCCATGCCTCGCGGGCGGCAACACGTGCGTGTTGAAGCCAGCAGAGTGGTCCCCCCTTTCAGCGGACAAACTCGCGCGTATCATTCAGGAAGCTGACATCCCGCCCGGTGTATTCAACCTTGTGCACGGGTTCGGCGAGTCGGCTGGAGCCTCGCTCGTCGCGCATCCGCAAGTGCAGTTGATTTCCTTCACAGGCGAAACGAGTACCGGCAAGGAGATCATCCGTAATGGCGCAGGCACGCTGAAGCGATTCTCGATGGAACTGGGCGGCAAGTCGCCTACGATTGTCTTCAATGATGCTGATTTCGACCGCGCGCTCGATGGGGCGACGTTCCAGGTATACTCGCTCAACGGCGAGCGCTGCACAGCAGGCTCGCGGTTATTGCTTCAACAGGGCATATATGATAAATTCGTCAGCGCGCTCGAAGCACGCGTGAAAAATATCCGCGTTGGCGATCCACACGAAGCGCAGACGGAAGTAGGTCCGTTGATCCACCCTGAGCACTGGCAGCGTGTCCGTGCGTATATGGATGTCGCCCGTCAAGAAGGCGCGAAAATTGCTGTGGGCGGCGAGCGTCCCACGGGTATGACGGACGGAAATTATTTTGCTCCCACTCTTATTACCGGCGTGAAGAACAGCATGCGCATAGCGCAGGAGGAGGTCTTCGGTCCGGTGCTCGTCGTGATTCCGTTTAAAGACGACGAAGAAGCTCTCCGCATTGCCAACGACATTCAATACGGGCTTGCCGCGTATATCTGGACGAGCAATGTTGCGCGCGGCCAACACATTGCGGAACGCATTGAATCCGGGCTCGCGTGGGTGAACTCTCATAACGTTCGCGACCTGCGGACGCCCTTCGGCGGCTCCAAGAACAGCGGTATTGGGCGCGAAGGCGGGCACTATAGTTTTGAATTCTACATGGAAATGGCAACAGTACACGTCGCACTTGGCAATCATCATATCCCAACCATGGGTAAAGAAAACAAGAAGTAAGGAGATACCATGTCGAGCAAACATCAACACGATGGTAAAGTAAACGGCGCGCGGCGCGGCGAACAGCTTCTCAAAAAATTGCGCGAGGATTCTCCCGAAATTTACTACGCGGGCGAGCGCGTGAAAGACGTCACCACACACCCGGCGTTTAAGAATGGCGTGCAAAGCCTCGCGGCGCTGTACGATTTGCAATGGAAACAACCGGACGTGATGCTCTACGATTCCCCCGCCTCCGGCAAAAAGGTTGGGCGCTCATTCATGATTGCGAAGACGCACGACGAACTCCGCAGCGTCAGCAAAATGATGAAAGCGTGGGCGGACGCGAGCTTCGGCATGATGGGTAGGTCGCCTGATTATTTAAATCGTGCGATGACGGCGTATGCCTCTGGGGTGGATTTTCTCATTCAGGCAAACCCGAAAGTCGGCAAGAACGCTCGTACCTATTATGAGTATCTCCGCGAAAACGACCTATGCTTGACCCATACTCTCATCACACCGCAAGCGAACCGCGCTGTCAACACGGCAAAGCAAGCCGACCCCTACCTCGCCGCGCGCGTGAAGGAAGAAACCGACGCCGGTATCGTCATCCGCGGCTGCCGCATGCTCGCCACGCTTCCCGCAGCGGATGAAATCATGGTCTTCCCTTCTACTCTGTTGAAAAATCAGGAGGAGGACGCCCCCTATGCATTCGGGCTTGCGCTGCCGACAAACACGAAAGGACTGAAATTCCAATGCCGCGAGGCAGTCGACTACGGGCACTCACACTACGACCATCCTCTTGGCTCCCGGTTCGAGGAAATGGATGCTGTCGTGATCTTTGATGATGTGTTCGTGCCGTGGGAGAATGTCTTCCTGTATCGCGACGTGAAAAGCTGCAACGAAGCCTATGCCCGCACGGGCGCAATCGTGAACATGTCGCATCAGGTCGTGGTGAAGAACATCGCGAAAACGGAATTCTTACTCGGCTTGACATCGCTCATGGCGCATACGATTGGGATTGAGACATTTCAGCATATTCAGGAGAAAATCGCCGAGATTTGGGTAAACATGGAGACAATGAAAGCATTCCTTCGCGCAGCCGAAGCCGACGCAACGCTCGATGAATACGGTACGATGCGACCGGCGTGGAATCCGCTTGATGCAGCGCGCAATCTCTATCCACGATTGTACCCCCGCATGGTTGAAATCATTCAGCAGATGGGTGCGAGCGGGCTTGTTGCCATGCCAACCGAAGCAGACATGAACGGTCCGCTCTCCGAAGAAATCCAAAAATATTACCAAGCCGCACGTGCAGACGCGCACGAGCGCATCCCGCTATTCCGGCTGGCGTGGGATGCTGCGCTGTCTGCATTTGGCTCGCGGCAAGTACTGTACGAGCGGTTTTTCTTCGGCGACCCTGTACGGATGGCTGGAGCGCTCGTCGCCAATCATGACCGCACAGCCTATATGGACCGCGTGCGCGAGTTTCTCGCCCGCGCCAAGGAAGAAGCGGCTGCTGAAGCGACGAAATCGTAAAGCGAGACCCCCTATAGTCCCCCTAAGAGGGGGACACGTAGGATTGTAGAGTACTATGAAACACAAACATCTCTCAGAGTATACAACGGCTAATGTTCCTATTGCACGAGTGCTTCGAGGGAATATGACCGTTGCGGAACGAAAGTTGTGGTCTCTACTGCGAAAAAATCAGCTTGGAGTCAGATTCCGGAGACAGGTTCCTCTACACGGTTATGTGCTAGATTTCTATTGTCCAAAAGCCAAACTTGATGTTGAACTCGATGGCAGCCAACACTACACAAGTCAGGGAGTGCGAAAGGACAAAGAACGAGACAATGATTTACAGAGAGAAGGGATAGCGGTTCTTCGTTTTGCATCTTCGGAGGTGTTCCAAAACCTTGAGGGTGTTATTCAGGCAATCATCAATGTAACTGAAGAGCAAATCGCACAGAAAAAAAATCTCTCCCCCTCTTAGGGGGAGACCAAGAGGGGGTCTCAAGTAATCAGAACACCTCTTGCAATCGAAAAAAGATTATACTCCTATGAGCGAAATCATAGACCATCGCGCCTATAGACAAACTGTCGGACAATTTGCCACCGGCGTTTCGGTGATTGCGACCGAAACAAACGGCCAAGTGCACGGCATGACCGCAAATGCACTCACGTCGCTCTCGCTCGACCCAATGCTGATTCTCTTCTGCGTGGATAAGCGCGCGAAGATGACGGAGTTCTTGAAACATACCGAGGGGTTCTCAATCAATTTTTTGCGCGAAGACCAGCAGGCGCTCTCCACATACTTTGCGGGCGGGTGGAAACAGGAGAAAGCCCCACCCTTTCGCTTTGTGCCGTGGACAGTCTGTCCGCGCCTTGAAGGCTGCGCGGCGGCAATCGCATGCAAACTACACGAGATGGTCGAAGGCGGCGACCACTGGATCGTCATCGGCAAGGTGCAGGCGCTCCACAAGGGCATCGAACCGCGCTACCCGCTGGTTTTTCACGGCGGGATGTATTGCAAACTCGACCATCGCGATCGCCAACCAGCTCCGCCTGAACTCGACAAAGGCACTGCGGAAGTGGGAGTCTTCCTTGACCCATGGAAAAACGAATGAACATACCCTTTAACATCACCCGTACAGCGCATTTGGAATTTCGCGTCACCGACCTCGAGCGCGCGAAAGCATTCTACGTCGATGTCCTCGGCTTTGTTGAAACCGCGCGCGATAAGAATAGACTCTATCTCGGCGGATATGAAGAGCGTGACCTCTATAGCCTTGTGTTGCGCAAGGCAGACTCACCCGGCGTGGGACATATTGCGTTTCGCGTCGCCAACCCGGAAGACTTGCAGCATCTTGCCAAGCTATACGAGCAGAACGGCTGTGCGATAAAATGGATAGATGAAGGATTCGAAGAGGGCCAGGGTAAAGCCTTACGCGTACAGGATCCGTCCGGATTGCCGATAGAATTTTTCCACCAGATCGCTCAGCGTGAGCGACTGCTACAGCGCTATGACCTTTACCGCGGCGCACACATCATGCGGCTCGACCATTTCAACTGCCAGGTACCTGATGTGCAAAAGGCGTACGACTGGTTTACGCAGAAACTCAGCTTCACCTGCTCCGAGTACACGGTGTCGCAAACCGACAAGCTCTGGGCGACTTGGCTCCACCGCAAGCAGGATGTGCATGACATCGCGCTCATGAACGGCATCGGTCCGCGTGTGCACCACGGTGGCTTCTGGGTGAATGATCAACTGAGCGTGCTGAAGGCTTGCGATGTGCTCGCAGCGGCAGGGATGGTCAGCAGTATCGAGCGCGGACCCGGCAGGCACGGACTGAGCAATGCGTTTTTTCTCTACTTGCGCGATCCCGATGGCAACAGAATCGAGCTATATACAGGAGATTATATCATCGCAGACCCGGATTGGAAACCAATTAAGTGGGATATCAACGACCCGCGGCGGGCGACGTTCTGGGGACACACGCCGCCACCGAGCTGGTTTAACGACGCCTCGCTTGTGGAGGATATTCAGACAGGAAAGTTTATCCCGACCACCGAACCAAAGCAGAAAGACCGCCCGGATTTTGTGACCTAAGACCTCTATCGATCACAATGTTTTGGGTAGCCGCAGGCTTCAGCCTGCGCAATAGCGACGACAACGCAACCTAAAGGTTGCGACTACCTCAATCATCACGCGTAAAACTCAGGCCTTCTATCATCCAGCAAATGATTACGGGGAGTGACGTTTTTGTTGTCCGTCACTGTAAGATCGACGTCTTTGACGGCAATCTCAGGCTTATCGGCAGGAGCGCGATGGAGTATTTCTCCACGCGGTGAAGTAATCTGACTTTGCCCAATGTATGTTAGCGGAGCGACACCGCGGTTTTCGGTGCCAATGCGGTTTGCCGTCGCTGCGAAGACTCGGTTCTCCAGGCAGCGCGTCGGCATACTGTTCGGGCAATTGGGCAGCACAAGATTTGATGGATGTGCGATGAGTTGCGCGCCTTTCAAGGCGAGCGTACGGGCGCTTTCGGGAAAGTACCAATCGAAGCAGACCATGATGCCGACCTTCCCGTGAGGCGTGTCAAAAACCTGAAACGGCTTATCGCCCGGGGCGAAAAATAATTTCTCCCGGTCGAAGAGATGAATTTTTCGGTAGAGTCCAACAGTGCCGTCGTGGCCGATAATACCCGCTGAGTTGTAGAGTTTACCGTTGCTCTTCTCGGCAAATCCGTACACAACATAACTCCGCTGCTCGTGCGCAAATTGCTCCAACTCCTTAAAAGTTACTCCTGTACGGAAAGGCTCTGCGAGGTGTTGTACTTCTTCTACGGTGGCAAAGTTATATCCGGTGGCAAATAGTTCAGGCAGCACATACAAGTCCGCTTGAGTGGACTGCATGAGTTGCAAGGCTTCAGCAATGTTCTTTGACTTTTCTCCGAATGTTGGGTTTGTCTGAACGACAGCAAGTTTCATGCGTTACGCTGATCCTGTTTTTCTCAGTGGAACATGAACTGTTGATTCAACATAATCCAGCCATTCGGCGGAGCGCGCGTGCTTTCCGTGAACGGCGTCTTGAAAAGCATGTTGGATGGAGCGAGTCACAGGCCCCATCGTTCCGTTGCCGATGACACGGAAGTCAATTTCGCGAAGAGCGATACATTCAGCGGCCGTTCCGCACACGAAAACTTCATCAGCGGCATAGAGCTGGTCGCGCGAGACCTGCGCTTCGACGACCGCGTACCCGACGTCTTCTGCCAGAGCTATGATTGAGTCACGTGTAATACCTTCTAGCACAGGCGCAAGGTTCGGGGTGTAGATGGCACCGCGTTGTACGATAAACAGATTCTCGCCCGTGCACTCCGCAACATACCCTTGCGGGTCGAGCATGATGGCTTCGTCGAACCCGAGCCGCACGGACTCCGTTTTGGCGAGGAAGCTATTCGCGTAGTTTCCCGTTATCTTCGCCTTCGTCATCATCACGTTCGGATGATGACGCGTGAAGGACGAGATGTTTGCCCGCACTCCCCGTTCGAGTGCCTCGGTACCAAGATAATTGTTCCACTCCCAAACAGCAATACCGACGCCCGGTTTTCCACCGTCGATGTTAAGATTCCAGCCGCCCCCAGAAAGATATACGAGCGGCCTGATATAGCACTCGGTATAACCGTTCGCTGCAACAGTACGCTTGGCGGCTTCGACCAATTCTTGGGCTGTATATGGCAGACTGCGAAAACCTAGAATTTTCGCTGAGTTCACCAGCCGCTCCATGTGCTCGCGGAGGCGGAATATCGCCGGACCGCGCTCGGTCGCATAGCTGCGTATTCCCTCGAATGCCCCGATACCGTAGTGTAGTGCAGTGCGGGCGTGAGGAAATGCAGTGTCGCGTGTTGATACTCAACCAGTTCGCCGTTCATCCAGACATACTTCGATTGCATACAGCGGGATCTCCTCGTCTTCTATCTAATATGCGAAATAATTTCATCAGTCATGTGTCGCGTCGTGAGTGTGCCGCCCAAATCGGCGGAGCGGGCGCCGCGTGCGATCGCCGTCTCAACTGCCGACTCAATTGCGCGCGCTTCATTTTCCAACTTAAGCGAATATCTCAGCAGCAACGCGGCACTGAGTATGGCACCAACGGGGTTTGCAATACCCTTCCCGGCGATGTCGGGCGCGGAGCCGTGAATCGGCTCGTACACGCCGGGTCCGCCGTCGCCTAGCGACGCGGAGGGAAGCATCCCCATGGAGCCGGCAAGCATCGAAGCCTCGTCGGTGAGTATATCACCAAACATATTTTCAGTAACGAGCACATCAAAGTTTGCCGGACTCGAGATCAATCGCATTGCCGCGGTGTCCACCAGCATGTGGTCGAGTGCGATGTCCGGATGCTTTTCTTTTACTGTATTAGCTGTTTGCCGCCAGAGGCGGGACGACTCCAGCACGTTAGCTTTATCAACCGAGGTCACTTTTTTTCTGCGTCCTCGTGAAAGTTCGAACGCGAGTTTCACGACACGTTCGATCTCGTAATCGTGATACACCAACGTATCTACGGCGCGGACATAGCCATTTACACGTTCGCGGACACGCGGCTCGCCAAAATACAATCCGCCGGTCAACTCACGAACCACAAGGACATCGACATCCTTGAGTCTCTCACTTTTAAGCGGCGAAATTTCAAGCAATGACTGATATGTTTTAACCGGGCGCAGATTTGCATACAGCCCAAGCCCTTTGCGAAGTCCGAGCAAGCCTTGCTCGGGTCGTACCTTGGCGTTCGGGTCGTCCCACTTAGGTCCTCCTACTGCACCCAGAAGCACTGCATCGGATGATTTGCAGGCATTCAGCGTTTGGTCGGTCAGTGCACTTCCGGTAGTATCTATCGAGATACCGCCGATAGGATACTCTGAATACTCGAACGCATGTCCGAACTGTTTAGCAATGGCATTGAGTGCGCGCACCGCCTCTGCAGTCACTTCCGGACCAATACCATCACCGCCCAATACAACGATACGTGCTTTCATAAATGTGCGAAGTGTTATTTCGACTGAGAACTGATAATTGTGCTGAGTTCTTTCGAACGCCGCGTTGCCGTCGCCACCGCATTGATCAGCATTGAGCGCAAGCCGTGTGATTCCAATTCGTGAATCGCGTTAATAGCGGCTCCAGCCGGCGTTGTAACTTGATCGCGCAGAATGGCTGGATGTAAACCAGACGCTTTGACAAGTGTCGCTGAACCCAAGACAGTCTGTATCGCCAATTTAGTTGAGATGTCGCGAGATAACCCCATCTTAACACCGCCATCAATAAGCGCTTCGATGACCATGTAAATATAGGCAGGACCACTACCGCTCAAACCTGTAACGGCATCGAGCTGTTCTTCGGCGACAACGACAACTTCGCCGACCGCTTCGAAAATTGAAATCGCAACGCGTTGGTGTTCTTCCGAAACGTTTTTACCGAACGCGAGTGCCGTTGCTCCTTCATCGACAGTCGAGGCAATGTTCGGCATGGTGCGGACAACTGGGAGCGCTTTACCGATACGCTCGGTCAGGAATTCAATTGTGATACCTGCGGCGATGGAGATAAGCAGATGGCCGTCTCGCAGCGAGGGTTTCATTTGTTCAAGTACGGCAGGCACGGTTTGCGGCTTCACGCACAGCAAGATGATTTCCGAAGCTTCCACTGCTTCACGTAGGTTCAGCGTGTGGGCTACCTGCCACTGCGCGCTGAGTTGTTGGAGCTTGTCCAGATGCACGCCGCACGCCGTAATCTTTTCACTCGGTGTGAGGCGCGCGTTGATGACGCCCTTCATCAGGGCTGAACCCATGTTTCCCGCCCCAATAATCGCTATCGAGCGGTTTAAGACGTGATGCTTAGCGGTCTGCGTTGAGTGTTGTTGTGTCGTTTCCATATTCGCCTCTCTTCAACTATCTCCTGAGTGTTTCAAATTCGAAAATTCGGTCTGTGAACTGCATAAGGTACCCCAATTCATCGACGCCGTTCAGCAAGCATGTTTTCGAGAAATTATCGACTGGAAAGATGATCTGCTTTCCGTTCGGCAATGCGAGCGATTGCGATGCAAGGTCGATTGTTACTGTCGCCTTCGGATTTTCCTCAAGCAGGACACAAAGCTCATGATGAACAGCAACATCGACTGTGACAGAAAGCAGACCGTTCTTCAACGCATTACTACGGAAGATGTCCGCGAACGAGGTGCTGATAACTGCGCGAAAGCCGAAGCCGCGCAATGCCCAGGGCGCGTGCTCGCGCGAAGACCCGCACCCGAAATTATCTCCTGCTAACAAAACTTCAGCACCGGCGTGCTCCGGTTTATTCAACATAAAATCCGATTTCGGTGAGCCGTCAGCATTGTACCGCCAGTCGGCGAACAAGTTCTGGCCTAACCCTAGCTTATCCGTCACCTTGAGGAACCGCGCAGGGATAATCTGGTCGGTGTCCACATCATTGATGAGCAACGGAACAACACGCGATGTATATGGAGGAAAGTGCGACATTGTTTAATCTTTCAAAAGTGTTCGAACATCCGTAATTTTTCCCGTTACTGCGGTTGCCGCCGCCGTCAACGGCGAAGCGAGGAACGTGCGCCCACCTTTCCCTTGCCGCCCCTCAAAATTCCTGTTGCTGGTGGAAACAGCATACTGTCCGGGTTCCAACTGGTCGCCATTCATCGCAATGCACATTGAACAGCCTGCCTCACGCCACTCCGCCCCGGCATCTGTGAAAACGCGGTGGAGATTTTCAGCCTCTGCCTGACGTTTCACATCCTGCGAGCCGGGCACAACCAACACGCGGACGTTAGGCGCGACTTTTCTATCTTTTAATAATGCAGCAGCTTGACGCAAATCCGAGATGCGGGAATTCGTGCAACTCCCGATGAACACAACATCAACCGGCTTTCCGAGTAGAGGCTGACCCGGCTGTAAGCCCATGTACTTCAGTGATTTCTCTAGCGCTAATTTTTGAGATGTATCGCTAACTCGAGCAGGATCCGGTACGCGATCGGAGATCGCCATTCCCATACCGGGGTTTGTCCCGTACGTAATCATCGGGCTGAGCGAGTTCGCATCGATGGTGATTGTTTTGTCAAACCTCGCTCCCTCATCGGTCTTTAGTGTACGCCAATGTGTAGGACTTTCCTCCCACGCTTTGCCTTTGGGTGCATATTCCCGATTTGCAATGTACGCGAACGTAACATCGTCCGGTGCAACCATGCCAGCGCGTGCGCCGCCTTCGATTGACATGTTACAGATGGTCATGCGCTGCTCCATCGAGAGCGAGCGAATGGCGCTACCACAATACTCAAACACATGCCCCGTACCGCCGCCAACACCAATCTTCGCCAGCAGCGCGAGAATGATATCCTTTGCAGAGACACCTTGCGCAAGTGTACCTTCTACGCGGACTTCAAACGTCTTCGGCTTGCGCTGCAACAAACACTGTGTCGCAAGCACATGCTCGACTTCGCTTGTCCCAATACCAAACGCGAGTGCGCCGAACGCCCCGTGTGTGGACGTATGGCTATCGCCGCAGACGATGGTCATGCCGGGCTGCGTGAAGCCCAACTCCGGACCGATGACGTGCACGATGCCGCGATGAGGGCTGTCCAACCCGTACAACCGAATGCCGAATTCACTCGCATTGCGTTCCATCTGCTGAATCTGCTTCGCTGCAAGCGGGTCGGCAATAGGCAATACTGGCGTGAGCGTTGGAATGCTATGGTCAACAGTCGCAACGGTTTTATCGGGACGCCGTACTTTCAGTGCACGTTTGCGAAGGCCATCAAACGCTTGCGGCGACGTCACTTCGTGGACAAGATGCAGGTCGATATACAATACAGCAGGAGAATCCGGTTCCTGCGCAACGACGTGCGAATCCCAAATTTTTTCGAATAATGTTTTCGGTTCGTTCATAGCCCCACTTCAGACTGCAACAGATGTTTGTTGTTCGGCTTCTTTTTTACGTTTCGATGCGACGAGGAAGCGATTCAGCGCCTCGAGGTATGCTTTCGCGCTCCCCGTGATGATGTCCGTGCTCACCGCCCGCCCGTTGTACAGTACGCCGTTGAACTCCGCGCGCACAAATACTTCACCGATAGCGTCTCGGCCTAAACTGACTGATTTGATGGAGTATTCCGTTAGCTTTCCGGTCACTCCGGTAATTCGCTCAATCGTTTTGTAGGCAGCGTCTACCGGGCCGTCGCCCGTCGCTGAATCGACGAACCGCTGGTCGCCAAGCCGAAGTTCGAGCGTCGCTGTCGGGCGCACGTTCGTCCCGCTGCTTACCTGAATAGTTTCCAGTTGGTAATAGTCATCCACATCGCCCACCCGGTCTTCGATGATCGCGATGAGGTCTTCATCGAAAATTTCCTTCTTCTTATCCGCGACCGTGCAGAATGCTTGGTACGCGCGGTCGAGTTCATCCGCCGGTAATTCATATCCTAATTCCGCGTAACGCTGTTTCAGCGCGTGGCGGCCGGAATGTTTGCCCAGCACTAATGTACTATGTTTGATCCCCACCGACTGCGGCGTCATAATCTCGTAGGTAATGGGGCTTTTGAGCATCCCGTCTTGATGAATTCCTGCTTCATGTGCAAACGCATTCGCACCCACGATGGCTTTGTTCCTTTGCACCAACATGCCCGTCAAGCTGCTGAGCAGTTTGCTGGATTTGTAGATTTCGTGCGTGTCGATGTTTGTTTCAATACCGAGCTTTTCACCCCGGGTCTTTATCGCCATGACGATTTCTTCGAGTGAAGCGTTGCCGGCGCGTTCACCAATGCCGTTCACTGTGCACTCGATCTGGCGTGCGCCGTTATGGACAGCCGCGAGTGAGTTCGCTACCGCAAGTCCTAGATCGTTGTGACAGTGCGCGCTGAGGATAACGTTGTCAACTCCGGGAACCCGCCGTCGTATTTCGCTGAACATCGCGCCGTACTCCTCGGGCAATGCATACCCTACAGTATCAGGCAGATTGATGACAACCGCGCCGGAGTCAATAGCTGCGGCAACAAGTTCGCACAGGAAATTGATATCGCTGCGTGAAGCATCTTCGCAGGAGAATTCGACATTGTCGCACAGAGACTTTGCATACTTCACGGCTGTCACCGTATCAGTAAGCACCTGCTCGCGCGTCTTCTTGAGTTTATGCTTGAGATGGATGTCCGACGTTGCGATGAACGTATGAATGCGCGGGTGTTTGGCATATTGAATCGCTTCCCAGGCACGATCGATATCCTGCTTCACCGCACGAGCAAGCGCAGCGACGGTAGACTGCTCAACGGTCTTGGCGATGAACTGGACCGCCTCAAAATCCCCTGCGGATGCAATCGGGAAGCCGGCTTCGATGACGTCGACACGAAGGTGTTCAAGTTGACGCGCCATGCGAACTTTTTCCTCCAGGTTCATACTGCAACCCGGGGACTGCTCGCCATCTCGCAGCGTCGTATCGAAAATATGGACGCGGTGTTCCATAAGGAAAGATCTCCTTGTCGATTTATAAAAACATGTCGTTGATTTGCCGAGTGATTTCCGCACGGGATTTGATTTCTCCGAACTCCAACTCCAGCTCGGATAAATACCGCGAGCGAATCTCCGCCAGTTTCTTGTACGCCGACTGCACGTTCACGTCGGCAACGCCTGACATGCGAACCTGCAGGGAATCCATAACAACCTTCTCCTCCTGCACAAAACGCTCGAACACGTCGGCTAGTGTGTGTGTTGTTCTCTGTTTCGCAATCATGGCATTATCTCACATAGGTAATAGTAATGGGATCATGTGAATTCGATCGCTCTTTGGTGACACCGTCTGCTCCGGTTTTCAGCAGATGGTAATACACGCTGTCAACTAATGCTTTCCAGCTTGCCTCGATAATATTTGTTGAAACACCGACGGTATTCCACGCGCCCTGTCCATTTTTTGTCGTGATGAGCACCCTGACTTTCGCACTTGTTCCATCCTGCCCATCCAACACACGGACTTTATAATCAGCGAGCTGCATATTTTTCAGCGCCGGGTAGAATTTCTCGAGCGCTTTCCGCAGTGCGTTATCCAACGCCGCGACGGGGCCGTTACCCTCGGCTGCGGTGTGTTCAATTTCATTTCCAACGCGAACTTTGATGAGCGCCTCGGAAACCGGGTATGCTTCCTTCGCTTCCTTGTGAATAATGACTTTGAACCCCTCGAGTTCAAAAAACTCCTTCCACTCCTGTGCGCGGCGTTTAATCAACAGCTCCAATGAACCGTCAGCGTCCTCATACTGGTACCCGTTAAATTCTTTCAGCTTGATATCTTCAACAATCTCCTGCGCGGCTTTTGTATTGCCTTGCAAGTCAATGCCCAACTCTTGCGCCTTGTACACAACGTTGCTCCTGCCGGAAAGGTCCGACACCAACACGCGCCGCTGATTTCCGACAACCTCGGGTGCGATATGTTCGTACGTCTCCGGGGTCTTCATCACTGCGCTCACGTGGACACCACCCTTGTGAGCGAACGCGCTTGCGCCAACATACGCCAAATGTTTGCGCGGCGCGAGGTTAGCCAGCTCACTCACTGCGAGAGCAAGTCCGGTTAATTTTTTCAACTTTTCTTCTGAAACACAGCTATGACCGAGCTTCAGTTGCAGGTTCGGGATAATCGCGCAAAGGTTCGCATTCCCACAGCGCTCACCATAGCCGTTGATTGTACCTTGCACGTGTACTGCGCCTTCTTTGACTGCGGCGAGCGTGTTTGCCACAGCCACCTCGCTATCATTGTGCGTGTGGATGCCAAGAGGAACATTCACTTGTTGCTTCACATCGCGCACGATGGCACTGACTTCATCCGGCATAGTGCCGCCGTTCGTATCGCAGAGTACGATGACGTCCGCGCCGCCGCGTTCCGCGGCGGCAAGCGTCTGCAACGCATACTCCCGGCTTCCTTTGAAGCCGTCGAAGAAGTGCTCCGCATCGTATACCACTTCTTTGCCCTTTGACTTGAGATAGGCAACCGATTCCTCAATGACTGCAAGATTCTCCGATTCTGTAATCTGCAATGCGTGCTTCACGTGCAACAACCACGTCTTACCGAAGATCGTCACCACTGGAGTCTCCGCCTCAATGAGCGCTTGGAGGTTAGGGTCTTCAGCAACATTATTCTTCGGCCGGCGCGTACTGCCGAACGCGGCAATTTTCGCGTGCTTTAACTTCAGTTCCTTGGCACGGTTGAAAAATTCCAGGTCGCGTGGATTTGAACCGGGCCAGCCACCCTCGATATAATGAACGCCAAAATCATCCAGCAAACGGGCAACCCGCAGTTTATCCTCGACGGAAAACGAGACGTCCTCGCCTTGCGTCCCGTCCCGAAGCGTCGTGTCGTAGAGGAAAATATTTTTCATCGATTAGTCCTTTTTCCAATTCTCTGGCCGTAATGACCGGACAGCCGCGCCGGCTTTCCACATTTCGGATTGTTTCCACTCGTCCAGCTCGCGTTGGAGCTTTTCGCGGTAATCCGGGCTGCTACAGCTATCGAGCACGCGTTTCGTCTCGACTCCTTTTTTCACGTTGTCATACAATTTTGTGAAGAGCGGCTTGACTGCTTCTTCGAACTGCTTCGACCAATCCAACGCGCCACGCTGCGCGGTTGTGCTGCAGGAGGCAAACATCCAATCCATGCCGTTCTTTCCGATCAGCGGGTACAAACTCTGCGTTGCTTCTTCCACAGTCTCGTTAAAAGCTTCGCTTGGGGAGTGCCCCATCGCGCGCAGAGTTTCGTACTGCGCTTTCATCACCCCCGCAATAGCTCCCATCAATACGCCCCGTTCGCCCGTGAGGTCGCTGTACACTTCTTTTTCGAATGTCGTGGGAAACAAGTATCCCGAGCCGACTGCAATGCCCAGTGCAATTGCTCGTTCGCGTGCGCGGCCTGTAGCATCTTGATGGATTGCAAAGCTCGCGTTAATGCCGCTGCCAGCGAGATAGTTCGATCGCACGGTACGCCCTGCGCCTTTCGGAGCAACGAGGATCACATCAACGTCAGGAGGCGGAATTATTCCCGTTTGTTCCTTGAACACCACAGAAAATCCATGAGAAAAGTACAACGCCTGGCCTTTCGTGAGATTTCGCTTGATTGCAGACCATTGGTCTTTCTGACCTGCGTCGGAGAGCAGATATTGCACCACCGTCGAGCGGCGGGCAACCTCTTCGATGTCGGAGAACAACGTTTTGTCTTCTACCCAGCCGTCCTTCAGCGCATCGTTCCATCCCTTCCCGCCTTTGCGCTGGCCAACGATAACCTTGATACCGTTATCGCGCAGGTTGAGGGATTGACCAAATCCCTGCGGACCGTAGCCGATGATGCCGACAACTTCGTTCTCCAAAACTTTTTGTGCTTTCGAAAGCGGAAATTCTTCACGTGTTACGACTTCTTCTTTCACTCCTCCAAAATCAATAAGAGCCATGGTATTCTCCTTACATACTACAGAATGCTCTGAGGTTGTTGTACAGTTGTTTTTTCTTGTTTGGGGGCTAAGACATCATGTTGCCTCGGCGATACCTTGCGGAACATCGGCAGGTAATCCTGCCAATTCATTAATATCTCGTGTGCGCGGGTACTGCCAGTCGCTTCGAGATGGCGATAGATCATCGACTGGAGCAACCGTTGTTCTTCCTGGTCTTCAACAGGTAGTACATCGACAAGCTCGGTGTTACACTTCCATGTGAAATCTCCAAGCAGGTCAAGTACATAGGCGACGCCGCCTGTCATCCCCGCGCCGAAGTTTCTGCCGACAGTACCAAGCACAACGACGGTCCCTTGCGTCATGTATTCACAGCAGTGGTCGCCGGCGCCTTCGACGACGGCGAGCGCTCCGCTGTTGCGAACGGCAAGCCGCTCCCCGGCACGCCCAGCAGCAAACAGCGCTCCACCCGTTGCTCCGTAGAGCACCGTATTTCCGACAATCACTTCCTGCGCTGCGTGTACCCTGCCCTGCGGTGGAGCGACAATAATTTCCCCGCCAGACATGCCTTTGCCCACATAGTCGTTCGCCTCGCCTGTTAACACCATTTTAATGCCATGCACAAGGAATGCTCCGAAGCTCTGCCCTGCGCTTCCCATAAATCGCAATTCAATCGTATGCGACTCCAATCCACGATCGCCGTACAAGTACGCGATCTCACCAGAGAGCTTCGTGCCAACAGCGCGATTGGTATTGCGAATTTTATAATTCCTGACGACGGAGACCTTCTCGCGCAATGCATTCTTCACATCCTGTAGAATCGTATCATCAAGCGGTTTATCGGGCCTGTCGTTGCGGTACCAAATGCGCAGGCGCTGATCGCGCTCATAATCCCTACGCGTAAGAAGTCCGCTTAAGTCAACAGTATTCGCTTTTACATGGTCACGGATAGTCTTTTGCTTCAGTAAATCCGTACGACCGATAATTTCGTTGAGCGAGCGGAAGCCAAGCTCCGCCAAAATCTGCCTTACATCTTCCGAGACAGCGTTGAAATACTCGATGAGCATCTCCGGCTTGCCGTCAAAACGCGCGCGCAATTTTTCATCCTGTGTCGCAATGCCGACCGGGCATGTATTGAGATGGCATTGTCGCACGTATCGACAACCGAGCGCGATGAGCGCTCCCGTGCCGAAATTAAATTCCTCCGCACCGAGCAATGCAGCAATGACAATATCCCGACCAGTTTTTAGCCCACCATCGACACGGAGTGTGACGCGCTCTCGCAAGCCGTTCATCACCAACACCTGCTGTACCTCAGCCAAGCCCAACTCCCACGGCGCGCCGGCATTTTTGATAGAACTCAGAGGGGATGCACCCGTTCCGCCTTCATGTCCACTTATGAGAATCACATCCGCATACGCTTTGGCAACGCCGGCTGCTATCGTCCCAACACCCGCTTCGGAGACAAGCTTCACACAAACACGCGCGCGCGGGTTAGCCTGCTTCAGGTCGTAAATCAACTGCGCCAAATCCTCGATACTGTAGATATCGTGATGCGGCGGCGGCGAGATTAACGAAATGCCGGGCACCGCTTTGCGCAAGCGAGCTATGAGCGGGGAAACTTTTCCAGCTGGGATTTGTCCACCCTCGCCCGGTTTCGAGCCTTGCGCCATTTTGATTTCAAGCTCTTTCGCGCTGGCAAGATACTCAGCGGTGACGCCAAAGCGCGCAGAAGCGACTTGTTTAATGGCGCTGTTCGCCCAGTCGCCGTTTGGCAACATCTTATATCGACGCGGGTCTTCGCCGCCCTCGCCGCTGTTGCTCTTGCCGCCGATACGGTTCATGGCAATTGCGATCGTCTCGTGGGTTTCCGGCGAAAGCGCCCCGAGCGACATCGCCGCAGTGGTAAAGCGCTTCCGGATGTCTTCAACCGGCTCGACCTCCACAAGCGGCACGGGACGATTGATTTTCTTGGTCGTCAGTAAATCTTTTATGCCAAACGGCGCCTGCTCGCCGATGGCGTTTTTTAAATGATAATATTCTTCGTGGTTGCCTGATTCCCGCAATCGTTGCATAGCTCGCAATGCGTCCGGCGACCAGGCGCGACGCTCGCCGTTCTTGCGGAAGCGGTACATTCCTTCATCGACAAGCGAGGGCTGCTGCGATGAAAATCCCAGTGCGTGCCGCTCTAAAGCCTCGCGCGCAATGTCGCGCAGGCTTAATCCTCCAATGCGCGAAGGCGTACCGGTAAAGTGCTGGTCGATGACCTCGCGGGCAATGCCTATTGCCTCAAAAATTTGTGCACCGCGATACGAGCCTAACAGCGAGATGCCCATCTTTGAGATGACTTTTAAAATTCCCTGTTCGAGCGCGGAGCGGAAATTTCTCAACGCCTCATCGACTGTGACATTCTTTAGCTCACCTGCTTCCATCATCGCTCGGATAGTTTCGCATGCGAGGTACGGGTTGACTGCATTCGCGCCGTACCCTACCAGTGTCGCGATGTGGTGTACCTCGCGAGGCTCTCCTGTTTCAGCTACGACACTTAACTTGAGTCTCTTGTTTTGCCGTACCAAATGATTGTGAACCGCGCCGACGGCAAGCAAAATCGGAATAGGGGCTAACTCATCATTCACACCCCGGTCGCTCAGCACGACGAGGAATTTCCCTTCGTCCGCCGCGCGCTCAGCGCCCGTGCAGAGGCCCTGTAAGGCGTGCTCCAATCCATCTTCGCCTTCACGCACACTGAACAATGCTTTGAGCGTTGTCGATAGAAACGCAGGGTCTTCGAGCGTACGCAAGCGCTCGAGCTCCTCCTCGAGGAGAATCGGGCTGGCAAGCTCGACCTGTTTTGCGTGCTCAGGGCCCTCACCGAACCAGTTGCGGCGGTAACCCAGTTTGCTCGTCAGCGACATCACCAACCGCTCGCGTATCGGGTCGATGGGTGGGTTGGTGACTTGTGCAAACTGCTGCCGGAAATATGACGGCAGCAACTTCGGCAGTTTCGACAACACTGCGAGCGGCGCATCATCGCCCATAGAGCCGACAGGTTCCTTTGCTGCTTCCGCCATCGGTTTAAGTAACAACGTCAGCTCTTCGGAGCTGTAGCCGAAGCACAACTGTTCGCGGACAAGCTCTACGCCGCGTGCCGCACGCTCAACACGGGATTTCTCAGCAAGCGGCATGCGATAAATCTGCTTCACCCACTCGGAATACGGCCGCTGGGCAGCAATTTCGTTTTTGATTTCGAGGTCTTTTAAGAGCACGCCGCGCTCGGTATCGACTGCAATCATTTGTCCGGGGCCGAGCCTGCCTTTTTCCACAACGGCTGAATCTTCCAGTTTGAGCGCACCGACTTCCGAACCAAGCACAACCAGTCCGTCCGCTGTGACCTTGTAACGCGCGGGACGCAAGCCGTTGCGGTCAAGCGTGGCTCCGACAATCTTGCCGTCGCTGAACACCAACGCAGCGGGGCCATCCCACGGCTCGCTGAAACACTCGTGGTAATTGTAGAAATCCTTCACGCGCTGGTTGATGTCCGTGCGTGAGCGCCATGCCTCCGGCACAAGCATCATCATCGAATGCAGAACGTTCCGGCGCGAGAGCGTAAGAGCTTCAAGCGCATTGTCTAAGTTTGCCGAATCGCTCCCATCCGGCTGGATGAGGGGTTTCAACATCTTAATGTCATCGCCCCAGAACTCGGACGCTATCTCAGCTTCGCGAGCTCTTGTCCACACCCTGTTGCCTTGAATCGTGTTAATCTCACCGTTATGCGCCAGCATCCTGAACGGCTGCGCTAGACTCCACGTCGGGAATGTATTCGTGCTATAGCGTTGGTGATACATTGCAAACGCCGATTCAAAAAGCCGATCTCGCAGGTCTGGATAAAACTTATCCAACGCAGTGGCAATCATTAGTCCTTTGTAAATGACCGTTCGGCACGAAAACGAACAGACATAAAAATTCTTCACGTCCGTTTTCAGAATATGCTTCTCGATTTCTTTCCGGCAGAGGTAGAGAATGCATTCAAACTCCGCTTCACTCACGTGCCGCGGTTTGCGGACGAATACTTGCTGCACTTTCGGGGCGCTTAATGCGGCGCTGTCGCCGATAACCGTCAAATCGACAGGCACGCTCCTCCATCCTAGAAAACCTAACCCGCGGCTCGAGACTACATGTTCCACCAGCGCGCGGCAGAGTGAATATGCATCGTCATCGTTGCCCGGCATAAAGATCATCCCAACGCCTAAGTCCTGCTCCGACTCAAGTTTTTCTGCTAGGCCGGAAACATCGTGCAGGAAAAATTTCGTTGGCAGTTGAGTGAGAATACCCGCACCATCCCCCGTTTGCGTATCAGCCGCCACAGCGCCACGGTGAGTCAGGTTGCATACGGACTGGATCGCTTTCGTCACGATATCGTGGCTTTTCTCGCCGGAAATGCGCGCGACGAAACCCGTTCCACAAGCATCGTGCTCAAACCGTGGGTCGTATAACGGGAATTTTTCTTGCATAGAGGCTATACCTCTCCTTGAAATTCTCGTTTCAACGCTACGCGGCCTGTCCGCGCCATTTCTTTAATAACAAACGGCTTGAGCATTTTGATGAACGCATCAACTTTTTGCTGGCTGCCTGTCGCTTCGAGTGTGAGCGTTTTCGGACTGATGTCGATAACTTTCGCGCGAAAAATCTCCGCTATTTGCATGATTTCCGAACGTGTTTCCGGCGTCGATTGCACTTTGACCAACGCGAGATCGCGTTCCACAAAACTCTCGAAGGTCAAATCAACAACTTTAATCGTATCGATGAGCTTGTTGAGCTGTTTGATGATCTGTTCGATGATCTGGTCGTCGCCGCGTGTAACGACTGTCATGCGGGACGTGTCGTCTTCCTCCGTCGGTCCAACGGTCAGGCTGTCGATGTTGTAGCCTTTCGCCGCGAAGAGTCCCGCGATTCTATTGAACGCACCGAATTTATTCTCCACGAGTATGGAGATTGTGTGTTTTTTCAGTTGCTCTCCATTGCTCGGGCGAGTTGCCGCTGCTGTGATCGGTTGTGTCATAGGGTTATCCTTTGCTCATCCTTTACTCAGGGTTTTAACTTCATCCGTTAACACTTCGCCATCAGCACCTACTTCCACCGATTCGGGAGTATCGAGCATTTCATTGACCGTCTGTCCGGCTGGAATCATTGGATACACATTGTCTTCTTTCGATACGGCAAATTCGATGAAGAATGGACCACCTTTGTGCTCCATTGCCTTGCGTATTGCCCCCTCTACTTCAGAAGCATTGGTCACACGCATTGCGGGACATCCGAACGCCTCGGCAAGCTTCACAAAATCCGGATTATAGAGCTCAACGTGTGAGTAACGCCTGCGCCAGAATAATTCCTGCCACTGGCGCACCATACCGAGGAAACCGTTATTGATAACGAAAATCTTCATCGGCAGTTTGTGCTCAACGATGGTTGCCATCTCTTGCATGTTCATCTGGAAACCGCCGTCCCCGCTCACGGATACGACTGGCAAATCCTTGCGCCCAAATGCCGCGCCCATCGCCGCGGGCAACGAGAAACCCATCGTACCTAGCCCGCCGGAGGTAATATGGGAACGCGCGTGCACCCACGTGAAGAACTGCGCCGTCCACATCTGATGCTGACCGACATCGGTCACCACAACCGCGTTGCCTTTTGTTACCTCGCCCAATTTATGCAACACGTATTGCGCTCTCAACGCGTTGCCTTGTTTGTAGCGCAACGGGTGCTCGGCTTTCCACTGGTCGATGGTTTTCAACCAGTCCGCCGTGTCCAGTTTGTTCAGCATCTGTACGAGTTTCTGCAACACTTTCTTTACGTCGCCGACAATGGGGACATCCACTTTCACGTTCTTGCTGATGGCTGACGGGTCTATATCGATGTGCACCTTTTTCGCCTCTGCGGCAAACGCTTCCACCTTGCCCGTTACGCGATCATCAAACCGCGCACCGACAGCGATCAGCATGTCGCAGTAACTAACCGCGATGTTGGAGTACCACGTGCCGTGCATACCAAGCATGCCGAGCGAAAGCCGGTTCGTTTCCGGGAATGAGCCCAACCCGTGCAGCGTAGTGGTCACTGGGCATTGGAGTTTTTCCGCCAGCGCCATGAGCTCCTGGGCGGCATTCGATTGAATCACTCCGCCGCCGACGTACAACACAGGGCGTTTTGCGGCATTGATTAACTCAGCTGCTTTTTTAATTTGCTTCGTGTGGCCTTCGACTGTCGGGTTGTAACTGCGCATGCTGACTTCTTTCGGATACTCGAATGTCGTCTTCTGCGCCATCACGTCTTTGGGGAGGTCGACCAACACGGGCCCTGGCCTGCCGGTCGACGCGATATAGAATGCCTCCTTGATTGTCTTCGCCAGCTCACGCACATCGCGTACGAGGTAATTGTGCTTTGTGATTGGCCGCGTGATACCGACAATATCCGCTTCCTGAAACGCGTCGTTGCCGATGAGTTTCAGCGGCACCTGACCGGAGAACACCACGATAGGAATGGAATCCATATACGCATCGGCGATGCCCGTCACGGTGTTTGTCGCGCCCGGCCCGGAGGTTACCAACACGACGCCGGTTTTGCCGGTGGCTTTCGCATAGCCTTCTGCCGCGTGAGTCGCACCTTGTTCGTGCCGCACGAGCACGTGATTAATATCCGACAAATCGACGAGCGCATCGTACACGCCGATGATAGCCCCGCCGGGGTAGCCGAACACAACCTCGACGCCTTCCTCGATAAGTGAACGCACGAAAATTTCCGAGCCTGTCATTATCTTGCCGTAGTGCTGGCTCTGCTGCCCTTTGTGTGGTGACATGTGACTCCTTGTAGTTGTGCCAAACAGTTTTTGGGAGCCCTCACCCTTGTCCCTCTCCTCTCAACTTAATAGGAGAGAGACGTAAGAAGGATGGATGAGGGCTTCCAGTATTCATATACCGCTTCATTGCGAAATGGTCCCGCCACGGTAGTGACGGGACTGGCGCCCGCGTTGACCAAAGGTTCGCTTTGGCGTTTCGCCGGGTACCGGATTCGCAATGATGTTATGTTCCGTTCGTATGTAAATCAGTTACAGCACCAAAACTGCTGCTCGAAACCAGTTTGGCGTACTTCGCCAATACGCCCGCCGTGTACCGTGGTCTCGGCGACTGCCACTTGCGGTGGCGCTCGGCCAGCTTTTCTTCCGGGACATTGAGCCGCAGCAACAATTTCTCAGCATCAATTGTAATTTCATCGCCTTCTTCCACCAAGGCAATCGTGCCGCCGACGGCCGCTTCCGGTGCAACGTGACCGACGACCATTCCGTACGTGCCGCCGGAGAATCGTCCGTCACTGATTAACCCTACCGAGTCGCCAAGTCCTGCTCCGATGATAGCCGAGGTTGGTGCGAGCATTTCGCGCATGCCGGGGCCGCCTTTCGGACCTTCGTAACGAATCACAATCACATCCCCCGCTTTGATTTTGCCGGCGAGAATCGCTTGCAAAGATGCCTCTTCCGAATCGAACACGCGGGCGGGACCCGTCATGACCGGCTTTTTCACGCCTGTAATTTTCGCCACCGCACCTTCTGATGCGAGGTTCCCTCGTAGTATCGCCAAGTGACCTTTGGGATAGAGCGGTTTGTTCCATGGGTGAATAACATCCTGACCTGTGCGCGGTTGGTCTGGTACATTTGATAACAATTCTGAGATTGTTTGTCCGGTTATAGTCCTTGCGTCACCGTGCAGAGCGCCATTGTTCAGCAGGATTTTCATTACCTGAGGGACGCCGCCTGCATTGTGAAAATCAGTCGTGACATATTTGCCCGATGGCTTAAGGTCGCACAATACCGGTACGCGCTTACGTACGGCTTCAAAGTCATCCAGAGTCAGCGGCACATTTGCTGCGTGTGCAATGGCAAGAAGGTGTAGAACGGCGTTGGTGGAGCCGCCCACCGCCATTAAGACTGCGATGGCGTTTTCAAAAGCTTTTCGTGTGAGAATTTGTGTGGGAAGAAGTTGATTGCGGATTGCGTTGGCGAGGACTTGAGCGGACTGGGCAGTGCTCTGTGCTTTCTCTTCGTCCTCCGCCGCCATGGTCGAAGAGTGCATCACACTCATACCCATCGCCTCAAATAACGACGACATGGTGTTTGCCGTGTACATACCGCCGCACGAGCCAGCACCGGGGCAGGAATGCCGCTCCACTTCCAACAGCTCGGCGTCACTCATTTTCTTGGCGCTGTGTTGGCCGACTGCTTCGAACGCGCTCAACACGGTCAAATCCTTGCCATTGTAATGTCCGGGCTTGATAGTGCCGCCGTACACAAACACGGCTGGGATATTCATTCGCGCGATAGCGATCATCGCACCGGGCATATTCTTATCGCACCCGCCGATGGCAAGCACGCCGTCGAGGCTCTGTCCGTTGCACACAGTTTCGATGGAATCGGCGATAACCTCGCGCGAGACGAGGGAGTACTTCATGCCTTCCGTCCCCATCGAGATGCCATCGCTCACGGTGATGGTGCCGAAGACCTGCGGCATCACTCCAGCTTGGCGCAACGCTTGCTCCGCCCGCTCGGCAAGTGGTTGAATGCCCATGTTGCAGGGGGTGATCGTACTATGGCTATTGGCAATACCGACGATGGGTTTAGCAAAATCGTTATCGCCGAACCCCACCGCGCGCAGCATAGCCCGGTTGGGAGTGCGTTCTACGCCTTGTTTGATCGTATCGCTTCGCATCGTTCGCCTTTCGAAAACGGCAAAAAAATCCTACTCCGCCTGAGGCGAACTTTGCTTGACCGGTTATACTTGTTGGGGTATGTTGGGTGTGTGCTTAGTTAGCCTCAGGCTCTCGTTATCCAATAATAAGGAGGCCGAGAATAAGGAGGTTAACTAAAATAACGAGGATGCTAATCGGGAGGAGAACAATAATTGGCCGGATAACGCTCAGGAGTGCGTTTGCCAAGAAGGTAAAACCGATATTGTTGCTCGTTCCCATTTGAGTTACTGTAATACTTAATATAATACTATTTCAGGACTTGTCAAGTACAATTTTTTCGTTGTAACCAGTAGAATCGTGGAATGATAAAAGCATACTTTAATAAAGTAAAGAGCAAAGCTTTGGCTTAGTAAAGATATTTCCATTTTGGGCGCAAAAAACTTCAAAATCTCCTATTTTTTCAATATAACTAACGGGAGAAGGGAAAAAGCGACATCAACTGCTTTTTACGATACACTTGGAAATTCCCCAAACGGGCTTGGATTTTTCCCACACGCGCGGGGTGGTGTCTCGGCATAGTGTCGGGGGCAACCTACTCTCTAATGCGAGCTAATGCAGGATTTTGAAATCGCTTTTGAAGTGTTTCTGATCGATTACCTTACGCGCGGGACTTCTCGTTTTTTCCCCGGCAGGTTTCTTCCAAGATGAGTTTGGTGGGAAGTTGTATCTGTTTCGGCTTGAATTCCTTGAGATTCTTGATGTTTTCCAACGTTAATTCGACAGCAACTCTGCCTAAATTGCTGGTCGGCTGGTCAACATACGTCATTTGCGGTGTGAGAAATTTATTGAGCGGGCTATGCCCAAATGCCACAATGTCGAAATCTTTGGGGATGGTCAATCCCAATTCTTTCGCCGCGGTATAGACGCCGAGCGCGACGGGGTAGTTCACAGAAAAAATACACTCGGGCAGGTGCCCTGTGCCATACCATTTCATAAACGCCCGGTAACCGTCTTCTTCGCCAAATCCTCCGTTGATAATATAGTACGGGTCCACCCGAAGGTCGTGCTGTTTGAGCGCGTCTTTGAATCCCGCGAGCCGGTATTTTCCGATGCTCGTGTGGAGCGGTCCGCCGATGTGCGCGAGCTTGCGGTACCCGACTTTAATTGCCTGCTCGGTTGCTGCAAACGCGCCGCCGTGGTCGTCAGCGATAACTGTATTGGAGCCTTTCACGTTCATCACGCGGTCCATAAACGTCAGCGGCACGCCCCGCTTCACGACAGTTTCGAAGATCGCCAAATCTTCTGTCTGCTGGGAGACAGAGACGATGATGCCGTCAACGCGCATGGAGAGTAACGTCTGAATATGCTTTGCTTCGCGCTCTGCGCTTTCTTGCGAAACGGTGAGGATGATTTCATACTGATTTTCAAACGCCGCATCGTAAATCGCCTCGATCACGGTTGAAAAGAAAAAGTGCGCTATCTTCGGAACCACAACGCCGATGGTATTCGACTGACGTGCGGAAAGATTACGCGCCATCAGGTTGGGCACGTACCCCATTTCCACCGCCAGCTTTTTGATCTTCTTTGCAGTCTCAACGGAAATATCCGGGTGCCCCCGCAGTGCCTTAGAGACTGTGACGTTGGAGACCTTAAGCTTCTTTGCAATGTCGGCTATTTTCGCGTGTGATTTTTTGGTCATGCGTTTTGTGCTCCTCGCACAGCGTCGCAACAAACAAATTATTTGTTCGAACCCTCAGTAGAAATTTTTCCCAACCGCTCCAATTCAATTGCCGCTAATAAGAATGGCCCGTAGCCTTTGAAATCGTCGGCGCGCTGCGGCTCGCCGATATAATACTCGTAGCTGCCATCGCGATACGGATTTCCGCCAAGCCCAGCAACGCTGCAGACGCGGTGCAGATGGACAAGGCCTTGGTCATCTACTGTAACAAGGTGATCGAGAATTCCGTTGAACGACTCCGCCGCGCGGTCTGCATACTCTTTTGGCAAATAGCCCAGCCGAGCGCCCTTTGCGAACGCGTACGTCAACATGGTGCTCGCCGAAGCTTCCGTATAATTCCCTTCATCGCCCTGTCGATCGATAACTTGATACCACAGCTTCGTGCTATCATCACGCGGTTTCAGAAGGTCATCGGCAAGGCTTGAGAATATACGCAAAAGATCCTTTTGATTGTGGTGATTTTCAGGGAAAATTTCCAACACATCCACAAGTGCCATTGCAAACCAGCCCAACGACCTGCCCCAGAGATGGGGGGAAGTGCCGGTTTTCGGGTTCGCCCAACGCTGCGAGCGGGATTCATCCCACCCATGGAAATACAACCCCGTCCGCGGGTCACGGCTGTTATTCTCAATCAATAAGAATTGCTTGGCAATATCGTCATACGAGGATTGCTCGTTATACTGATTTGCATAAAGCGTATAAAATGGCTCACCCATATACAAGCCATCAAGCCACATTTGGGATGGGTAAATTTTCTTATGCCAAAAGCCCCCCTCCTTTGTGCGCGGATGTAGCGAAAGTTGGTGCCGCAGGGTATCTGCAGCTTTTTTGAATTTCTCATCTCCGAGCATCTGATACATCCTCAGCGTTACTTTACCCGGAGCTACTTTATCGATGTTGAACTCATCAAGCTTATATGTTCGGATGCTTCCGTTCGGCTGGATGTATGCTTCCAAATTCTTTCTGATGTACGCGACGTATTGGCTATCTTTTGTGTGCTCCCACATCTGGTAGAACCCCTCGAGCACCAAGCCCATCTCGTACTCCCATTTTGGGGTTCGCTTATCTTCCGGATGGTGCATCGTATCCGGCTGCATGGTCATGAAACTTTGAGCAAGACGGAACGACCACGGCGCGGTGCGCGAAACACGTTCCTGCGCGTTGCAAGCAATTAGTGTGACAGCAAGAAAAAGAAGAAACCGGTGAAACATGGTATGCCTTTCCTCGAACGGTGTATCGCTCGATAATGTGCAGAAATTGATTCTTAACGGCAATCAAAAATTCCGAAGGTCTTACTGAAGCTGGGGGAAAGCTTTTTTAACCAATTCGTTCAGATACACTTCTAGATTACTGTAACCGCTTTTCGAGATAGCAGCTCCGTCCTGCGGGTCATTGGGATTCATTTTTCTGGCATGCTCCCATTCATCCGGCATTCCGTCTCCATCCGTATCCATGGGTGGAGAAGCGGAATTCAACGTAGGCCAGCCACCGACTTCAGACTGTGAATCAATAATGCCCAACGCCGTGGATGATTTTTTGAATTTATGTTCTGCGGCATAGGAAGGATTCCCGAATGACGCTGTCCCGCTTTGAGCTTCGCGCACAATGCGCTCATCAACAGCATCGCGCCTAGGGAAAACAACCCCGGCGGATTGCAAAATCATCGGCACAATGTCCGTGGGATGATCTGTTTTGGCAATGACAAACGGGAATGGCTCATTCATTCTCCCATGCTTGTTATACTCACCCTCAACCCCAGCCCAATTATCGTCTGTGACTGATGCCGACCCTTCGACGACATTCTCAGCAATAAACCATTTGCCGGTTGCATCAAAGGGCTCTAAAAAGTTTTCTCTGTTGAGAGACGCAGGACCTGGTTTGAAATAATTCGCCACAAGATTCTGTTTCCCATGTTCCCCACCGTAGGCACATTTAAATCCCCAATTGTACACGAGGTTGTTCCTGAAATCGACCAATTCTTTATCCGGTTTCCCGGACGTCCTGCCGCCGTTAAAGCGCGGGTTGCGGCTTGTGTTATGAGCGATCAGGTTATGATGAAATGAAGCTTTCTGCCCGCCCCAAATTCCCCCGTACCCATGAGGACCTTTTGAGTGGACGGAGTTATTCAGGCTCTCCGATATGATTGACCATTGGAGCGTAAAATTTTCGTTATCGTAAAATGAGCCAACCTCATCCGTACCCCAGCTCATAGAGCAATGGTCGATGATAACATTTTTACTACTCATCACGCAGAACGCATCGTCCTCCTGCTTCGCCTTATCACCCAACCGAAAACGAATAAACCGAACGATAACATTCTCTGCTATGATTTTTGTATTGTAATTTTTAATACAGATTCCGTAACCGGGAGCTGTTTGCCCAGCGATGGTGAGGTCGCCGTTGGTGATAAGGAGAGGTGATTTGAGAGCAATTGTGCCCGAGACGCGGAATACCAGAGTGCGGGCTGCTGATTGCCTGAGAGCATCGCGCAAGCTGCCGGGCCCATCATCGTCTAAATTGGTAACGGCAATTACCCTGCCTCCACGCCCACCGCTCACGAATTTCCCGTACCCGTCCGCACCGGGAAATGCAGGTTGCTGAGCTTCGACAGAAGCTGTGCTCACTGCGACTATCGCGACAAACAGTAGAGTTTTCATAATTTCTTTAAACAACAAGCGGCAAGTAGTGGAGGGTCTACTTGCCGCTTTGGTTTATCATACGAAGAAGAAACTACTTGAGCAACACCATCTTCTTCGTGATTGCGTTGTGCGGCGTGGTTAACCTGTAAAAATACACGCCGGAAACGAGGTTAGAAGCGTCGAAATCAATCGTATACGTGCCCGCCAGCTGCCTCTTCCCTTCGACGAGAACGGCAACCCTTCTGCCTAACACATCGAAAACTTCCAGAGTTACCTTCGCTTCAACCGGCACTCCGTACGTCAATTTAGTTGACGGATTGAACGGATTGGGGTAGTTCTGGGTAAGTGTAAAGTGCACCGGGACTTCATCTTGACCCGGAATACCAGTTGTCGGGTCATTCTCCCAGAGAGCTTTTTGTGCCGGGAACCAGTTCAAATCACCAGCGGGGTACCCGCTTCTCGCGCCTGTGTATGCAGGGGAAGATGTGGAGTACGACGCATCAAGCGTATCTCGGTAATATTCAATGGTTCTGCGGTCGTAGTCGTCCGTCGTCCGGTCAAATACAGCACCCGGTGTGTTTTTCGATCGATTCCCTCCGGTTGAGTTCTCATACCAGCGCATCATGTTCGTCATCAAACGCGGCGCATTAGCAAGCGCAAGATCCACTTCCTGGAAGGCTATTGTCGAATCGTATCCGTCCACAGCAAGCCTACTGTTAATATGCCAGGAAAGCGGAGAAGCTACGCCATAGCCGAAATCATTCAAGAAGGCCGATCCGGAGTCTGAAATCGCGTAGTAGTTGCCACCGACTCTCCAGCGCGTGCTATCGTTCGGAGCCGTAAACACCCATGTAATTCTGTTCCCACCATTCCCATACGTTTCGCCGGTGTTTGCCCATTCCGCAGCGCGGGTCGCATCTGTTGAGTCTTCGCCAAGAGCAAATCCATCGACAAATAAGTTGTTCGTGACGTGTATCTCATTTCCCACATTACCTAACGAGATCAAGCCGTGGAAACCCATGCCGTTGATGAATGTGTTGTGGTCAATCAAGCCATACTGAATCGGGCCTGTCCCTGCACTAGGATTGGAAAAATTGTAATGCCGGATTGCACGGTCTTGATAATTGACAAACGTATTGTTTTGAATAATCAAGGTGTCGATCGTTGCCTCGCGTAAATCAAGCCCTTTGCCGGCACCGAGGTTTGACGTAGTCAGCGCACCCATGTTGGCAAAAATTGAGTTTGTGACCGAAACCTTCACCGCGTTTGAACCGGTGCGAACATGCTGACCGTTAATGTTTGAGAACACCACCCCGTCGATAATGATCGAAGAGCCAACGGCATTGGTGTTAATGAGCCCACCTTGAACTCCATCTACGCGTTCGGGTTCCAGTTCATAGTACCCTACAATACAGATGTCGCTTAATTCCAAGTTACCGCCTGCCAGCACAACGAAATTGCCCGGCGGCCTTGTGGGGACTGAGCTGGATTCGTTGAACCCTGCTCCCAGAGATAGATGATGGGCTTCTCACCCGCCCCCGCTGCGGCTCTCATACGGAGCGTTTGACCGCTTTGGATGGTGATAATTGACCTCGTGAGGTAGACCGCGTCGCGCTCAAGCTCGTACACACGATTTGCAAGCAGCCCACCCGTATTGGCCGTATCCGCAACAAACTGGGCGTTGATATATTTCGTGGTATCGCCATCAAACGGGAGAAGCGTGAGTACGCTTTCCTGTCCGTATGACGTCATTACAACTAGAAAAAGGAGCACGAATAGTACTCCAAGTTTTCTCACATGCATAAACCCTCCTACGATTAAGTATGAGTGGATGGTGTTAAAAAATTTTTACGGCAAATCTTTCCTAAGCAACACCTCCTTTTGAGATTTACCAGTGAACGTTAGGTTATTGTGATTGTGAGTTGGATTTAAAGTTCAACTGTAATTCCGAAATCCGCCGTGAGGCCATATTTCTCGCTCTGGTCAAACCGTGTTGTGTTTATTAGCCTATTCACAATTGTCCTTCCATCTTCAATATTTGTAACGTTGTTTACATTCAGAAAGACAGTAACATAATCTGCCACTTTTTGCTTCAGTGCGATATCGAGACGGGTAAACGCTATGGTAACAAGGTCGCTCTCACCAATGGCTGAGAAAGAAACGTTATGTTCGCCCTGATGGAAAACGGAAACCCTGCCCGAAAACCCTCCATAGTCAAACCCTAAAGCGACGTTGCCGAAGAATTCCGGCATCCCTTCTAATTTCTGCCTTTTCTCGATAAGCGCTGTGTAAGACTTTGTCAAAGGGAATGGCCCGGAGGAATCCACATACGATCTCACCTCCGAGTAGTACACCACAGTCTCCGATCGAACGATAGATGCATTGTAAGAAAGTACAATTCCGCTGAATGGATCGGGGAGGAAATGAAAATTCATTTGATGCTCAAATTCGAACCCCCACACTTTCGTTGGTGCAGGCGTATTATAGGGAAACGTTATGTTGTACGGGGTAGTCTGCAATTGGCTTTTCCACGTAATACCGAAACGTTGCATCAGCGTATCGCCCACCGTATTAAAATCATTCAGCATATGAAACATATCGTTAATTCGTTTGTAGTATGCCGATACGGAGATTAAACCAAACGAATTATCTAGCAGCGACGTGTTGAGTTCATAGTTCCATGCCTGGGCTACCCTCAACGACGTATTGCCGACACGCAACTCCGTCTGCGAACCCACCTCCGCCGGCCTTCCAGCGATGTAACGATTCAGCCGCATATTAAAATCGGGACGGGCAAGCGCTTTGTAGGCGGCTAGCCGTACGTTCAGAAACCCAAGCGGCCTGTAGGAGATGTTGATATTTGGAAGCACAAAGGATTTGCCGAAGGAGGATGTAGTGTCTCGAAAGGAATTTGCTGGAATAGGAAATCCGCCGACCGGTGCAGGCATGAAGGGAGTCTGGTAATCGTTAAACTCGTTCTCAATTCTTACCCCTCCGATAATCGTCAGGTCCTGCCCAATATTCAGTGTGTTCATGATATATCCAGCCGCTACGCGCTCTTTGACGAAATAGTCATCGTATCTAATGAGCGGATTGACCCAAATTTCCTGCTGGTTGCCGGTTGCATCGACGCCGTATTTATTCAGCTCTCTCCACTGTCGAATCTTATCCCTCATGACGAGCGGGTTGAGTAAATACGCGTCATACACATTCCTGGTTTTATTAGTTTCATAGAGGAAATAATCAATCCCAATAAACCCTCCCCCATTTTCAAGCCAATCTTCAAAATGGGTACCTGTGAAATCTTTTTGACGTTGCGTGCCGTCAGGCAAACGCTCGTATCGCTGCCATCTGCCCAAATAATACGGTGTAAAATCTTCGCTCCGGCTATTCGACCTGTCTTTAAGCTTCAATTTAGCACCGATTTTGACCACCCCCGAAATTGTCTCTCCGATAAGATATTGTTTGCTTGCATCGGTAAACGCTGTTCGCTCTTTATCGTAGTTATGTTGACGCCGGAAATACGCCCAGTACAGCGAAGCGTTGGCAAAATTATTATAAGCAAGGGGGATGAGTTGTTCGGGATTAGAATATATATATGGAGAAGAGCTCATCCCTGAAGGCTCAACAAAAATCATTTCATAATCATACGGAAAACCGGATTTTGACTCTGCAAATGACAAGCCCCAATTGAAACTAATCCCTAGGATATTATTATCTCCACGCAGTGAACTGCTCAATGTATTGATTTCTTGTTCACGATCACGGTAATTATACACCACCGAGCCTTGCTGGCTGCCTCCCCCTAATACTGGGTAATCTCGTATGGAAAGGACGTAATCCCGCTTTGTACGACCGTATACGTTATTGAACCGTATCGTTCCATTATCTGGAGTATTGAAATCTAACAACACACTCAACCCCTCTCGCTTTCGCGTTTCATCGGTGAACTCGAGGAGAAAATCATTAATAGGGTACGTTGGTACGTTATTAGGGTCACGCAGGCCATCATAGTTTACGTTGATGCGTTCGTTGCTCCGTAGTCTCTTCTCGAAATTTCCCGTCAACTGCACTCCTACGATGTTATCTAAAAATCGTTCACCGTAGTGAAGAGCATAGATGTACTGGTTGAGCGACTTCATCAGTCTGTTGTAGTCTCGCTTAATGTCAAGTTTCAGCTGCCGAGTCTCTGGCGCTTTTCTCGTCACGAGATTAATACCTCCGGCAACAGCATCACCGTCTTTATCGGGCGTCAGAGCTTTGTAGAGCTCAATTCCTGCAAGTGAGCCTTGAGAGAGCATACTTAAATCCACCCCGCGTCCTGTCTCATCGGTTGCAGGAATCTTCACCCCATCAATCGTAATATTGGCAAACTTGCCCTCCAACCCGCGCAAGATAACTTTGTTCGCTTCGCCTCCAGACCTCATGATTGAAACACCGGGAAGTCGCCCTACAGCTTCGGCGGCGTTCGCGTCCGGAAGCTCCTGTATTTTTTCGCGTGAAACTACATTCATTATCGTGTTCGAGGTGATCTGTTGGTTGATCGCGGCAATCTGTCCACGCGCTTGCGCGGTTACCAACACTTCACCGGCTTCGATAATATCCGGCGACAGCTCTGCGTTCACGGTGAGTTCGTCGTTACCGACGTTGACTTCGACATCTTTTGACCTGTAACCCAAGTAGGATACCCTGAGGATATATGCGCCGGCAGGAATTCCAATAATACGATATTTGCCCTCACGGTCAGTTGCACTGCCTAGGCTCGTGCCCACTAAGAACACGTTTGCTCCGATGAGTTCTGAACTATCTAACGAATCAGTGATCGTACCTTGAATAACACCTTGGCTGAGAAGCTGGGAAGGAAGACAACAGAGGAGCACTGCAATGGCAAGAAAAAGCAGCAACTGCCGCGCAATACTTGAGATACAAGACCAACGGCGAGTAAACATGTTCTAAGGTTAATCCTTGTGTTCGGAGGTTGAAAAACATGCACCACTACTTAACCGTTTACTTTAACGCTACCCCAAAATGCAGAACTCTCACTTCTTTGTCAAGTAAAAACTGCTAAACCTACACATTGTGGTAATTATTCCTATTATTATACATGAGAGAAAAGGAAATTCTTTATAGTTTTATATATATCCTTATTGTACCGTTGTTCTACGCTTTTCTTATTACTAAAGGCGGGGTAAACAAAACCGGATATATCTAAAACTAAATCGTGTTATCCAAAAATAACGTATAAGAAGGTATAGAGCAGCATTTACCTTTTTGAAAAGTATGACCACATCCTCATCATTTTACCTCAACCTTCCCGTAACGGAAAACTTTCTCGACATCTCTACCTCCAAGATTTATCAACAGTTGCCTGATGACTGGTTTGTAGTCGTTACCGACGTGAAGGATTCAACTTCTGCGATACGCCGCGGCATGTATAAAGAAGTAAACCTACTTGGCGCCTCGTCCATCATGGCAATGCTTAATCTGACAAAATCGTTCTCCCTTCCTTTTGTTTTCGGCGGCGATGGTGCAACCGTTTGCTTACATGCATCCCTCGTGGAGCAAGCGCGAAGCGCACTCCTGGCAACCCGCCGCATGGCTCGTGAGGTGTACGCCCTGGATTTCCGTGTCGGTATTGTCCCGGTAACTGATATCCGGCGCGCAGGCTTTGATGTGCTCGTCGCAAGATACCGTGTCTCCGAACATTTTGTTCAAGCGGTCTTTACAGGATGGGGACTGCAATACGCGGAAAATTGCATAAAGGACTCTACTTTGGGTGAACAATACTGTTTGACGGCGGAAGACACGGAGGCAGAAGCGGATTTCTCTGGACTCGAATGTCGCTGGAAAAACGTCCCCAGTGCTCACGGAGAAATCGTTTCACTGATTGTTCAAGCAACGGCAACCTCAGAACAGAAACGAAACACCACCTACCGTGATGTCATTTCGAAAGTCAGTGAAATTTACGGCTCCGATACGGCCTGCCACCCAGTACAAGAAAACTTGCTCAGCGGCAGTTTGACTGAGCGCAGGCTTTCAAGCGAATCAAATATCCGTTCCTATGGTAAAGGTGGTTTCTATCGTATTTTCTATTGGTTCAAGATTCGATTCAACACCATAATAGGTATACTACTGATGAAAATAGGTTACAAATCAAAAAACATTGATTGGGGGGCATATAAATCTCAACTCGTATCGAACAGCGACTTTAAAAAATTCGATGACAAGCTGCGGCAAACGCTTTCGGGTACACCCGGACAACGAAATGTACTTGAAACATTTTTGAATGATCGCTATAAATCTGGAGAGCTTACTTACGGCATCCACACAGCCCCAACGGCACTTATTACATGCCTGATCTTCAGTTATAACGGGGCACATATTCATCTTGTGGATGCCGACAACGGCGGTTACGCGGCGGCGGCAGTGCAATTGAAGGAACGATTGAAACAAAGCACCGCTATTGAATGAAATTCAGTACAACATATTCTTTTTAATGCTATTTAAGCGATGGAGGCACTTTTGTAAATACTATACTGTGGTGGATACCGTGAGGGAGATTACTGAAGGATCAGTACAAAGTGCGACAGGTAAAGCGCCTACGCTTTAGAATTTCTGTAAAAGACCTTTTTACACTATTCTAAAGGATTTTGGTGCGGTTAAACTTGCAACATTCTTGTTCTCAGCTTACCTTCTAGGTATTCTTTATAGAACTATGCCATGACTATGAACACGTTTTTTGTTGCGGGAATGGGTGTTGCCCTCCTCATCGAGCTGCTGCTCGTCAGCAAGAAGAACAAATCGGAGTCGGACAACATCCTGACCATCTGGATGTTTCTTATTCTTGTACACCTGTTTCTTTTCTATATAAGCTTTACGGAAGATATATACACTCTGCCATGGCTCTTGGGCGTGGAACAGCCCCTTCCCCTGCTGCACGGAGTGTTTTTATATTTCTATGTCGCGATTTTGACAGACCAAGCGCCCAAAAACAGGAAATCCCTCCTTCTCCACTTTATGCCAACAATTGCGATCTATACATATCTGCTGGCGACATTTTTTGTTCTACCCGAAGAACAAAAAATTGAGATCTATAGAACTCAAGGGGCAGGGTTTGAGCTGTACAATACTCTCAAATGGTATGCGATAGCTTTGTCAGGCGTGCTTTATGTAACCTGGTCTATTATATTATTAAAAAAGCATCAGCAGAACATCAGCGACCGGTTCTCGGATGTCGAACAACTCAACCTGCGGTGGCTGCAACTTCTCACTTTCGGATTGGGCGGTATTTGGTTTCTGGTGATATTCTTCGGTGGCGATCCACTGATTTTCTCGGGTGCCGTTGTGTTCATCTTTCTGATAGGATTTTTTGGGGTTCGGCAAGCGAACATTTTTGCTGAAAGCGCTCCAAATGAGCAGAAAGAAAAATATCAAAAGTCGGGATTGTCCGAGGAGGCTTCTGAAGAGCTGCATCAACGACTCAGGCGCTTTATGACTGAAGACGCTGTGTACAAACAGAGCGACCTTTCAATCAACGACCTCGCATCCAGGCTCGGAGTCCATCCTAACTACCTTTCGCAGGTCATCAACCAGAAAGAGCAAAAGAATTTCTACGATTTTGTGAATGCATACCGCGTCGAGGAATTTAAGCGCTTAATCAGCTTACAGAAAAATCGACAATATACACTCCTCTCACTTGCACACGATTGCGGCTTCAGCTCAAAGACCTCGTTTAACAGATTCTTCAAAAAGGCAACCGGACAAACCCCTTCCGAATACGTGTCTTCGTTTACAGGCCAGAAACCGCAACCCGAGTAGTACCAACCTACAAGAATATACCTGAGTTTCATGTTCCACCTTACAAGGCGAACCGACTTCCCTCGCCGAGCGGCGTATATTACACCAGATGTTCAAATAATTCATTTATCAATAATTCACAGAGGGAAGTCATGAAAAACCGACCAGTCACAATACTCATAGCCGCTTTTCTGCTTGCGTTGATTCAATCAACCGCATTTGCCCATGGCGGCGGCAAAAATGTGAAACTCCACATTAATCCCAGATGGAAAGAATGCTCGGTTCAACTCGACCCAGCCCTAACTCAAGATGCCTTGCGCGAATTTGCACAGGAAGCGGGTCTGGTTGCGTATTTTCGTCCTCTCGTCGCCGCAAAGCCTATGGGCTCAGGGAATTATGAGTTTTCCATTCTCCAATGGGCAACAGCTTTTGACGACACAAAGCCTGCTTGGAACGATACGTTTGTCCATCCTGATTCCACTCATTGGCTCAAGGAAGGCGATAGATTGGGATTTCCGGGATTAACATTCAGGGCGGGTATAACAGAAAGGATAGATGTTGGCATGTACTTTACTAAAAACCCGGGGGCGAACTATGGGTTCTGGGGTGGACAAGTTCAGTACAATTTTGCTGAAAGTTCCGAAGACCGCTGGGCTTCTTCTGCCCGCATGAGTTTTGTTTCCTTGCACGGCCCAGACGACCTTGATCTCACCGTCTATGGTATTGAAGTACTGGCAAGCAAGGACTATACACTATATTCCGATTGGGTAGCTATTTCGCCGTACGCAGGCGTTTCAACCTATCTGTCAACAGCGCATGAAACAACCACCGCTGTAAGTCTCAGAGATGAACGTGTATTCGGCGTACAAGGTATGATCGGCGCAGTGACTCAAATTTCTATCGCCAGTTTAGCAATCGAATATAATGTTTCCACAGTCAACACGTTATCTTTTAAAATTGGGGTTGCTTTCTAGACTATCAGCAACATGAAAAAGGAAACGGAAGAGCTTCTCCTAAAGATGCTCACCATTATCAGTTTCGCTCTGTGGGCATTGGCTATTTATCTGACTATACAAAAATGACAGGTAGGTTAGCCATCCAAACAATGAATCCCAGCCGGGAAAAAAGGCTGGGATTCATTGTTTATAAACCTGCTACACAAGCAGCAAGCTTTTCTGTATAGGAATTGAATACCGACGAAAATTAAGATATTATTGGTAACAGTTTTTCATTATTGAGGCTAAAACAGTTTCAGTTATAAAAAATACAATGCTTTCAAGAATACGAAATCGCATCGAAACGACTGCAGCAAAATTAACGGACGGTCACGTCTCCCTCCTACTGTTCCTCGGCTATGTTGCCCTGAGTCTCGTAAAGATATGAGGGCATACCTCGACTCAGGCCGTTTTTGGGCTGAAGAGGGCAAAGTCTTTTATGCGGACCTGGTCAATATGCTGTGGTACCAGAGTATCGGATATCTCTATAACGGTCATATCGAATTGATCACCAACCTTATCGTCTATCTTTCTACGCTAGTGAGTTTCGAAAATGCGCCTCTTATTACCACGTACGGCTCATTTTTTGTTCAATCAATCCCTGTTCTCTTTGTGATCATACAGAGAAAACATTTTGCCCATCATTGGTTAGGGATTATTGTATTTCTTTTCGTCATTCTCGGCTTAAGGCAGAGCGCCGAGGTCTGGGCAAATTCCGTTAACTTGCATTTTCATTTCGCGTTGCTGGCTGCCCTGGTCCTCGGCAAACCGTTGGTCGAAGAAACACCCGATTGGACATCAAGAATCCTGCTTGCGCTCTCGGGCTTGAGCGGGGTTCCTGCAAATTTCCTCACACCGCTCTTCTATGTTGCTGCCTACCGCGAAAGGAATCGAGAGAGGACGATACAAGCATTCATTTTGTCGGCAACAGCCATACTCCAAATAGCACTGATTCTCACCCATCAATCGGCAATTGAAAGCCGATTTCTCTCCTTCAATATTCTTACCTTTTGCTCTGGACTCCTTTCTCAGCAGATGATTTCACCTTTTTTCCCGGCAAATGCCGCAAAGTACCTCATCAATGCTCTCAAGGACCTGCCTGGCTCTGGATTCGAAGGATGGTTGACGTTTTCAGTTTTCTTAGCTTTGTACGGTTGGCTATTGTCGTACCTTTACAGGTCGCGTTCCGTTGTGGCAAAGTATCTTGGCGCAGGCGCTCTCTTGATGGCAATTGCTTCCGTGCTTACTTCTCTGGGCGATAAGTCTCTTATGCTCTCTCTCGATGCATCAGGAAGATACTTTTTCGTCCCCAATTGCCTTCTTTTCTTGGCGTGGATTGCTACGCTGCAACATTATCGGAAACCTGCGCTAAGAATTGTCATGTTCATCATCGTCCTTATTTTCGCGGATCGGGCAAATGCCTATATCCATGGCAAACCTTGGAAAACCGCTCTACAGGAATCAGTAGAACAAAACAAGGAAAGCGTTGAAATATGGCCCACGGAATGGACAATGAAGAAACCGCCCATTACATCCAGACCATGACGCTCTGTAAACACATCAATATTGTGCGAAAATAAAGAATCCCAACCACTTCTCGTAGTTGGGATTCTTTATTAGAACTTGTAGCGGGGGCAGGACTTGAACCTGCAACCTTCGGGTTATGAGCCCGACGAGCTACCAATTGCTCCACCCCGCAGTGTTTAGGATAGGCAATATACCAAGAAAACAACAGATAGTCAAGGCATACCACACTATCCTTCTAACACTGCAGGAGGGAAAGCCCTCACAAATATCTGAACACGTTATTCTAACGCCAGCTTCGTGCCGGGAGCAAGCTTGCGTTTTCCGTCCGGCGTCTCTTTCTCCGTCACTTCCATCTTCAACTCCGTGAGTGTCGCGAATTCAGGGTAAGCAGACATCCCGTGTTCGCCGACATCAAGTCCCTCACGCTCTTCTTCCGCCGAGACGCGGATACCGAGAGTCACTTTCAAGATGTACCATAAGATCAACGCAGCCGTGAAGACAAACACACCGACCACTGCGATACCGATAAGCTGGCTCATGAGAAGCGATGTTCCGCCGCCGAAAAATAAGCCGTCGCCCGTTGTGCCCGGTGTGAAGCGGTCTTCTGCGAAAAGCCCCAACGCAAATGTGCCGAATATACCGTTCACAAGATGCACAGACAGCGCTCCCACCGGATCATCGATCTTGATACGATCGAAGAATAGTACTGCTGGAACTACTAACGCTCCGGCAATTGCGCCGATGATGAGTGAGCTTTCGACGCTCACAAATGCACACGGCGCAGTAATCGCCACTAAGCCCGCGAGGCAGCCATTTATCGTCATGCTCAAATCCGGTTTACCGAGCATTATCCATGCAAGAATGGTTGAACTCAAAATTCCCGCAGCCGCGGCGCTGTTGGTGGTGATCGCAATACGAGAAATGGATTCCGGGTCTGCCGCCATCGTGCTGCCGGGGTTGAAACCAAACCACCCCAGCCAGAGCACGAACGCACCAATCGTTGCCAGCGGCATACTGTGCCCGGGAATAGGATATACCTTGCCTGACACGAACTTGCCAATACGTGGACCGAGCACAATGACGCCAGCGAGCCCTGCCCATCCGCCAACGGAGTGTACTACTGTAGAGCCTGCAAAGTCCCAAAATCCCAAGCCTGCAAGCCAACCCCCGCCCCAGATCCAATGACCCGTAATTGGATAAATCAACAGCACCAGAAAGAACGAGAAGACGATAAACGAGATATACTTTATTCGCTCGGCAATCACACCTGAGACGATAGTTGCTGCAGTACCCGCAAAGACCAACTGAAAGAAAAACTTCGCGAGCAACGGTACAGTTGCCCACCCGATCGAGCTGTACACACCCTGATAGGCGTCGCCGGTCGCAGGGCTGTTATCTGCGCCGCCAATACCGAAGAGTCCTTCGGTACCCATGAATCCATTGCCGTCCCCAAACATCAATCCCCAGCCAAGAAACCAGAACGCGAGAGACGAGATGGCGAACACAATAAAATTCTTCGAGAGGATGTTCACAGCGTTTTTCATTCTCGTAAAACCCGACTCTACCATGGCAAATCCCATATTCATAAAGAACACGAGCATTGCCGTGAAGAGCACCCAGAGGGTGTCAAAAATTACCTTTTGGTCCATTGTGATCTCCCAAACAATGAGTAATAGTTTGAACGAAGCATGTTTCTTTCTTTATTGAACTCAAACACCTTTTACAGATTGCAAAAGACTTCGAGCGAAAGCGTGCTGGAATTCTTTGCCGTTCCGGTTTTCTTGATGAATACCTCTTGATTGGCGTTGTCGAAACGGTATTCCACTCGGAATGTGATGCCATCGTATTTGAACGCAGGTACAACAGTGACGTTGTACGCGGCGAGCCCGGGTGCACCCGTTCGTGCCCCTTGGTCGTCCGCAAAATACTCGGCTCGTAAGCCCAAATCGATCGTTGACGAGAGCGGGATAACCGGCTGGAGACCAAACCCAAACCACTTGGTATCAACGCCGCTGAATGTCTCGGTCCCATAGTTCACTTGAAAATTCAGTGCGATACCCGGAATGGATTTCGTGACGCCCGTGAGATCGATGGAGTTCCGGGCATCGCTCGAATTCACCTGCTCGACACCATACGAATGTGAAATTCCGAACGCAAGCGGATCGCCAAGGTTGAATCCAAGTCTTGAAATGATCGTCTTATCCGGGTTATTGTCAACCAACAGGTCCCAGCCATTCACGACACCGACCTTAATATCAAACGAGCCGGAAGGGATAATATTCACAAAACCACCGACATGAGTAAATGCTTCAGCCAAGCCGAACAGATATCCTCGTGAAATTGTGGGATTTGCGGGAGATTCGATCAGTTCAATCCCCTGAAAGGTGACGAACTTTCCTCCGGTAAACGTCACCTGGTCGGAAAATGAATACACGAGGTATGCCTCTTGGACATCAACTGCAACCGGTGTAGCGCCAAGCCCCGTCTGGTGCAACAAACCGTGTACAGCTGCGTCGGTTCCAAAATCAAACTCCGCCACATAGCTTAATTTCTCTGACGGCGAACCGGATGCGACGACATGGATATTATTCAACAAAATCTGGTTCGCCCTTGCGTCATAGGAACGCAGGGAGTTCGTCGTACCGCTGCTCAGATTATAATTATACGATGCATCGATAAAACCTGAAAACGTCAATCCGCCCTCCTCTTGGGCGACTGCCGGGACAACTGCAACAAGCATTGCCGGAAGCACGAGGAGCACAACGCTTCGGCCTGCTGCTCGAAGAAAAAATGTCTTCATAAGCGCTCCTTATTTGTCTAATGATGATAGCAATGATACGCTATCTCAAAAAGACCATTCATGCCTGCGGCTTATCCTCTTGTTCGGGTCCCGAACAACGGGATAAGCCGGCGTCCTGTGCGGATTCCCGAGAAAAACGTTTCCCAAAGGTTTCTCCTTGGAACGGGAAAGACGTGAAATAAGACTTTTGAGATGACGACTATTATAATGCTCCTTCCCCAACCTCCTCCGTCCTCACACGAATTGCTTCTTCAACAGGCAGGACGAAGATTTTCCCGTCTCCGACCGAGCCTGTTTTCGCAGCCTGCAAGATCGTCGACACAGCGCGCTCTGCAAGCTTTTTGGGAACGACGAGCTCCACCTTCACTTTAGGCAGGAAATCAATGTTGTACTCCGAGCCGCGATACACCTCGGTGTGCCCCTTCTGGCGCCCGAAGCCCTTCACCTCGGTAACTGTCATGCCGCTAATCCCGATTTCCTGAAGGGCTTCGCGGACATCGTTGAGTTTGTGAGGCCGGATGACCGCCTCGATTTTTTTCATGCGTTCCTCCTTAGTAAGTTTATGTAGGATAGCTATTCAGCTGCTTGACTTTCGCCGTCACCGATGCTATATTCGCGACGAGCAGGTTGAACGCAAAAAACGCCCGCGCATTGCCCTTGGGCAATGACGCTGTATAGCATGCGGCCGTCAAAACGGTTGCACTGCGACAAAAGTCCTACCCCACGGGAACGCGCCCCGTTCACACGCGTGAGGTACGATTGGCGGTTGCCTCAACTTGCTCTTTCTATTACCGTTCTTCTTGTATTCCTTAATTTATTAAGGATTTATAGTATAATTACTTAACAATTAAAGTAATTTCTAATATCACATTCCGAATATAAGGTACCGCCAGAGCGTTGTCAAGGGTTTTTTTTTTTTATTATTTTTTTGTCTCATACAACTACGTTGTTTATGTTAACTTATGCTTCATCCGAAAGGACAAACGACAATGGATAAACAACAACTTCAGAGCGCTTTTATTACGGGATTCAGTCTTTTCCTTGGCTTGACCGTGCTCGGAATTCTCTTGGGCAATGCCGCAGTCAGGTTCAAATCGTTCGAGCGCGCTGTCGTCGTCAAAGGCTTATCCGAGCGTGAGATTCCTGCCAACATCGTTATCTGGCCCGTCACGTTTCAGGACGCGAACAACAACCTAACCACACTGTTCGAATCGATCCAGAAAAAAAGCTCGCTGGTGATCGATTTCATGACCAGTCATGGCATTACGCGTGAAGAAATCACCATTGCTCCCCCGGCGGTGGTAGACCGCTACGCGCAAACCTACGGTAGCACCGAGCGCGTCAGCTTCCGCTACACGGCGACGTCGACCGTTACGGTGTACTCAACAAACGTTGATCAAGTCCGGAAAGCGATGTCCGCTATTATCGATTTAGGGAAAAAAGGCGTGGCAATTTATGGCGAGGATTATCGGAACAGGACGCAGTTTCTGTTTACGGGGTTAAACGACTTGAAGCCAGCTATGATAGAAGAAGCAACAAAAAATGCCCGTGCAGTGGCCGAAAAATTCGCACAGGATTCTGAAAGCGAGCTCGGGAAAATTAAATCGGCGCTACAAGGACAGTTCTCTATTGATGATCGGGATGCTACCACCCCGCACATTAAAAAAGTGCGCGTGGTTTCAACGGTGGAATATTATCTTTCGGATTGACAATATACTGTGTTTACCGCTCTGAATCGAATTCCGGAGCGTCGTTACCCTCCCCGTTTTCGCGATCTTCTCTCTCGAACTGATTGAGGCTGAAGCGAAGCGTCAGCATTACCATCGGCGATTCTCTCGTCTCAAAGTTGAACGTTCGAAAACCGGGTCCTTCGGACGTAAACTCCTCCTGATTCATGTTCAGGATGTTCCGCATCTGGAGGATGGCAGAAAGCCGGTCGTTAAAGAACCCTTGTCGAATGGCAAAATCGCTTCTGATCGATTCCTTTTCCCTTCCTTGCGCGGAAACCGTCGGGCTTTCAAATCGTGCGGAAAACTGGACTTCCGTAGATTTGCCCAGTTTCACGACGTTATTCATCCGCAAACGCCAGTTAAAGCTGTGCTGGGAAAACGGTTCGCCAAATAATGAACCTTCTATCCGGTAATCGTATACGTTTCCCACGAGGTTGACATTCCAGCCCTTGTACACATCGAAATTCAGAAGAAATTCCGTTCCAAGCGAATAATCGCGGCCGATATTCTCAGGCACGCGCAGCGTCACGCTTTCTGCGTACACGGAACGAACTTGTTCTATTTTATTATGAGTGATGCTGTAATACAACTCGCCGGATAGCGAAACAGGCCCAAGGTACGTCTGAGCAGCAAGCTCATACGAGTCAATAAACTCGGGAATCAAAGCGGGATTGCCAATACGGACATTGTTGGCGTCGAGCCATGTAAAGAACGGCTCCATTTGCCAGCCGCCGGGTCTGTCAATCCTGCGGGTATAGCTTGCCATAATTTGCTTCCCTTCGGCAAACTCGTAGGACGTGTGAACCGAAGGAAAATAATCCCACCGGTCGACTAAAAACTCCTGCCCGGTATTGGTCAGCCGCGTTTGATTCCGTGTGTACTCCGCTCGCATACCAAGCTGATACCCGAAGCTGCCGGCTCCGCCTGAATACAACGAATACAGCGCGTGTTGATTTTCTTCGTACTTCACGTCATGACTATATTGGGGAAGATTCTCATAGACTCCCGTATTCAGATTATACTCCGCCAGCCCGGTAATCTCGTTGGAAAACTCCACCTCTCCTTGGTATCCTGCTTCAAATTTGCTTACGTCGCTGAACGGCAGGACGTACTCAAATTTCGACTCCAGCTCGCTCGATGGTCCTCGCTCGGTCGTTCGCCTCCCGCTGGTGAGCGTCTGATCTTGTAGGAGTTCGCTCACGGTCAATTCATCGGAGTTCTCGCTTTCATACTGGACGTAACCAACCAACTCATGTCCGCTTTGCGAAAACCTGTGCCGATAGTCGAGTCCCACTTCCGATGATTCGCCGTTTCTTCCGCGGTCGGTCGCGTTGGTGCGGAACACATGCTGGGGATTCGGTTCTGTCCATTCATCATAAAAAAATCGCGAGGTATTGCTCCAATCCCGCGTTCGGTACCTACCACTGACCGTCAGAAAATCGCGCTCGCTAAGGTTGAATTCGACTGCGCCGCGAACGCCGGAGAACCTTCTTCCTCTCCTGGTGTCGCCTGATGAATTTATAAACGAACTCGAATCACCGTAAAAATAACTTCTTTCTTCCTGTTCGGTGCCCGGGAAAAAGCGATTATTATAGTTCGCTCCGAAAAAGGCGTTATAATTCGAACTCTTGTATTCCAGCAACACATCACCGCCGTACTTATCATTCAAACCACCGTTCGCGTTAAGCATACCGCCAAACCCTGCGGCTGTAGCTTTCTTCAGCTTGATGTTAATTATGCCAGCTGTGCCCTCGGGGTCGTATTTGGCGGAAGGGTTGGTGATGATTTCGATGCTAGCAATGGACGTCGCGGGAATTTGCTGCAGCGCGTCCTGTGCGTCAAGAATAGTCGGTTTGCCGTCGATGAGCACGGTAAAGTTACTCCGCCCGCGCAAGCTGACGTTGCCTTCGATGTCGACGGAGACCGACGGAATCGTCTCAAGCACATCAACCGCCGAGCCTGCAAGCGTGGTGTTAAGTCGCTCAACGTCGATCACCTTTTTGTCGATTTGATACGATAACGGCGAGCGCTGGCCTTCTACGACAACGTCCTGCATCAGGATTGCTGTTGGAGCCAGCAACACATCATTGAGACGCACAGCAAGATTGCTCTCGCTCATTACGATGGCGTCAATCAATTGCCGTTCGTATCCCACAAACTGAATGGTAAGATAGTACCTGCCCACAGGGATGTTGGCAAGCTCGAAAACGCCGCTAGCGTTGGTAATCGTCCCGGTAACCTGCGTGCTGTCCACCGATTGGAACAAAACAATATTGGCATATTCCATCGGCTTGCCGGAATTGGCGTCGATGACCTTGCCGGTTATTGTGCCGCGAATATCCTGTGATACTGCTGTAAAAGTGAGTGTCAACAGCAACCCATACGATATGAAAAAGTGCTTCATCATCTCGCTGAAATCCTTATTCGATGTCTACATCAGTTAACGATGCCCGGCTTTTTTGTCAAAAAACGGTGGTGTACAAATAAGTTCCGTGGAGGGGGAAACAATATTGTAATAAACGTTTCTTACTCAAAAAGGTTTCCCGCAAAAAAGGTTTCCGTAAGGATATTTGTGTATTTTCGATTCACCGATGACAGACCTGATAAAACAGCTTGACACGATCTTCTCCCACAATGGGAAAATGAGCGAAAATCCGAACTTCGAGCATCGCCCACAACAAGGCGAAATGGCACGGGCAGTCGCCGGGGCATTGGAATCTCGTTCTCATCTATTAATAGAGGCTCCCACCGGCGTCGGGAAAAGCCTCGCGTATCTCATTCCTGCAATTCTCTATGCCTTGGCACAAAAACGTAAAGCCATTATCTCCACGCACACCAAAAATTTGCAGGAGCAGTTGCTCCGCAAAGATATTACACTCGCACTGTCACTCATTGACAAAAATGACAAACAAGTTGACGTTGCATCATTTAAGGGACGCAGGAATTACCTTTGCACAACGCGGCTCCGGCACGCGATGTCGCGGCAGTCTCAATTGTTCGAGGATGCTGAATCAGACGAACTCAAGCAAATCGTTGCTTGGGCGCGTGAAACGAAAGACGGAGATATAGAGTCCCTGCCCTTCACATTGCGCACAAACATTTGGCAGCAGGTCTGTTCGGAGAAAGGCGCCTGTAGCCGTCAGATTTGTGGGCAGGCATGCTTTTTCCAAAGAGCCCGTGAGCGGGCCCGCAAGGCACCCGTGCTCATCATGAATCACGCCCTCTTCTTTACCCTCCTTGCGCTTCAATCGTCGGAAGACTACTATCTCTTTCCTGATGATTTTGTGATTTTCGATGAAGCGCATACACTGGAGAATGTCGCAGGGATCGGTATCGGAAAGAACCTCTCAAAGACCCAGGTGCTGTTCGCTGTCCATCGACTGTTTAATCCAAAAACAGGACGCGGGCTGCTTTCGAAACTCCGCAAGAAAAGCATACTCGAACTTTGCGAGCGAGTTGAGCGGTCTGCCGAGGGATTTTTCGATGAGATCGGATCTGTTGCTAAAATCCTCAAGCCTTCCTCAAATGTTGTAAGAATCACAACGCCGCATGTCGTCGCCAATACGTTAGAATTTCCGCTGCGCGACTTACAAGAGGCCGTTCAGCAACTGGAAGAAGGCGAAAAAACGAAAATCAACAAAGAAGAACTTGTTGCATCCCGGCGTTTGCTGTGGGAAGCGGAAGTCCTTTCCAAAGAATTTCTTGAGCGAGCGAACATTAATTTTACTTATTGGGTTGAGCTGCATACCGGGCGAATACGCAACGTTACACTCTGCGCCTCACCGACTGATGTTGCCGAGGCTGTCGGTCCGAAGCTGTTTCGAGAAAAAACGTCCGTCATCATGACGAGCGCAACGCTTTCGGTTAAGGGTACTCTCGAATACTTCCAACATCGGCTTGGCGCTCAACATGTGAGGACTCAGATACTCGACTCGCCGTTCGATTTTCAGCGGCAAATGCGAATCGTGCTCGCGAAGGATATCCCTCCGCCCGACGACCCAGAGTATGGCGTGGAACTCTCCGACTGGATTTATCGTTCAATCGCTCGATCACAGGGCAAAGCATTGGTGCTGTTTACCAGCTCGGCATTATTGAAACGTATCGCAGAAGAGCTGCGCGAGCGGTTGGAAAACGACGGCATAACACTGCTAACACAGGAGCGTGGCGTCTCCCGCCACGCCTTGCTCGAAGCGTTCAAGAAAGATGTCCATTCTGTGTTGTTTGGACTGGATAGTTTCTGGATGGGCGTTGACGTTCCCGGTGAAGCACTTGAGCACGTGATTATCACGCGGCTGCCGTTTGCGGTACCGGACCACCCGCTTACGGAGTCGCGTATGGAGCTCCTCGCCAAGCGAGGCGGGCACGCGTTCCTCGACTATCAATTACCGGAGGCGGTGTTAAAACTCAGGCAGGGCGTGGGAAGACTCATCCGCTCGAAAACAGATACCGGGATGGTTACGATTCTTGACTCCCGCATCTTGAGCAAACAGTACGGATATGTGTTTGTTCGTTCGTTGCCACCTTGCAGGGTCGAGATGCTTTATGCAAACGGGGAAACGATTGAAATGGAAGTTGAAAGACAAGATCCTTAAGGCGGCATAAAGAGAAAGGGGACACTAGATATGAACTTCGATCTTTCGCAAGCCGAAGCGGTGCTTTCGAAAACGCCGGCAACACTAGACGCATTACTCAAAGATTTGCCTGATGAATGGACAAAGAACAACGAGGGCCTTGACACTTGGAGCCCGTATGATGTCATCGGCCATTTGATACATGGGGAGAAAACCGACTGGATTCCAAGGGCAAAAATGATACTTGAGCATGGTGAATTGCGGACGTTCGACACATTCGATAGATTCGCCATGTTTACGGAAAGCAAAGGGAAAACGCTTGAACAACTTTTGGAAGAATTTGGTGTTTTACGAACGGAAAATCTCCGTATATTAGGCGCTTTACAATTAACCCCGGCACAACTGGAAAGAACGGGTACGCATCCAACACTTGGACGAGTAACACTGAAGCAACTGCTTGCGACTTGGGTCGCTCACGACCTCGACCACGTAGGACAAATTGTGAGGACGATGGCAAAACAGTATTCGAATGAAGTCGGGCCTTGGAGCGCGTTCCTCTCTATCCTTCGTGAGCGACAGAAATAGTTTTTTTGTATCCTCTCAATTTTATGAAATTCAAAGACTGGCTGTACTTCGTGATGCTCTCACTCGCGTGGGGGTCTTCATTCCTGTTTATTAAAATCGGCGTGCAAGAGGTCGGCCCGGCAACCCTCGTTTCATTTCGGTTGTTGTTTGGATTGATTGGACTCGCGGCGGTAACGCTCTATTTCAAGCCTAAATTTCCGACTGAGCGAAACACATGGCTAGCACTGATTCTGCTTGGCATCACCAATACCACACTGCCTTTTGTGCTCATCTCGTGGGGCGAGCAGTATATCGATTCTAGCGTTGCAGCGGTGCTGAACGCGACCGTACCGATCTTCGCCGTGCTCCTTAGCCATTATTTGCTGCACGATGAAAAGATCACAGTCGTGCGGCTGACCGGCGTGGTAATAGGATTTGCCGGAGTCGTCGTTTTGATGAATAAAAGTTTAGGAGTCGAAAACTTCACGCAAAACTTGCTCGGTCAGGGAGCAGTTGTTCTTGCGTCGCTGTTGTATGCAGTAAGCTCGGTATTTGCCCGCCGGAGGCTTACCGGGGTGCCGCCTATGGTGCAAGCACTCGTTACTGTCGCCGTCGCGGATTTCTTTAGCTGGATTCTTGTATTCTCTTTCGAACCAATGCAGCAACTTCCACAACTGCCGCTTACCTGGTTCTCATTCGCCTGGCTTGGGTTGGTGGGGTCGTGCACAGCGTACTTGTTGTACTTCTCGCTCATTCGCAACATCGGGGCGACGAAGACAACGATGGTGACCTACTTCATGCCGCCCATCGGGGTGGTGTTAGGCCTTGTGTTCCTTGGAGAACAACTCGATTGGTATCTCGCGCTGAGTTTTGTGCTGATTGTCGGGTCGGTGTGGCTGGTGAACAAGAAGGGATAAGGGTACATCACTTCTCGCAGGAGGAGTTTTTACGATAGTGCTCGTCCAAGTTCCTGCGACGAGCATGAAGTTACAATCCACTACTCTTCTTATTTATTTTCCCTGATATTTGGCTGCCAGACCGGAGTTTCGTCTCTTTTCGGGTGGTCTGTTAGCCGAACACGGCTCGTCCCATCCGACCGTATTGCCCACACATCGTAATTCTTTGACGACCCAGAGGTGTAGGCAATCCATTGACCATCTGGAGACCATGACGGCGAATAATCCTCTGTCGAATCGTTGGTTATATTTTGGATGTTGCTACCGTCTTTATCCATGATAAAAATATCTAGCATCTTGTTCATTCTGCCATAGAATGCAATATGATTCCCATCTGGCGACCACGCAGCTCCTGAAGCAACGTCGTCCAGATATGTCAACCGAACTTCGTCTGTACCATCTGCGTTCATTACAAAGATATCAAAGCGAGTCACACCACTTGTATCTCCCGGCACGCTCACTTCTCTAGTGAAAGCGAGGCGCTTCACATCAGGAGACCAAGCCGGGACCTCCTCGTAAAGTGTATTATTCGTCAGCCGACGAACATTGGCGCCGTCGATATCCATAATATACATATCCACTTGCTCCTGCCCGCGGTCGGAGACAAACGCTACGCGTTTGCCGTCCGGCGACCAGGCTGGAAGTCTGTCATCAGACGGATTCTGTGAGAGATTCTTAGGCTCAGACCCGTCGGCATTCATCATGTAAATTTCATTGTTTCCCTCGCGATTCGAATAAAATAATAGACGAGATCCATCCGACGACCACGAAATCCAAAAATCTGTCGCTTTGTTGTTTGTCAAGTTTCGGATATTCGACCCGTCAACATTCATTGTGTAAATTTCGAAATTACCATCCCGTGTCGAAAGAAACGCAATGTTCCCCTTCGGTTTGTTTTGTGCTGCCGATTCTTGAGTCCAATGAAATGATACCCCAACGGATGCGATAAAAATAGAGAGAAGAACGTGAATTGTCATTGACGATATCCTCTATGCTGTTGATTTCTTCTTCCACGTTGCAAGAATAACCCCCATCAGTACAAGCGACACTAGTTCATATCCCGCTTTGATGGCAAAGAGTCCCAGCGGACGAAGCTCGAACAGTGAGTCTTGCAAAAGCAATACTGCTGCCACGCCGAGCCACATCCAAAATCCGGTTTGCGCTCCAGTCTTAGCAGTAGTAGCATTCGTGTAATGCACAAAATGCGCAAGCACATAACCCTGCACAAGATACGAAATAAATGCGACTGTGAACGTCATACCCATCTGCGATTGCGCCACAGCTTCCTGCGCCTGCGTCCAACCAGTGTACTCCATCCACTGATTGGCAAACAGCAACGGCGTCCAGATTGCTCCAACGACAAAGCGCACGAGTGCGCTTACAGCAACGGCAATATAATTGATTTGCGGCTGCATAGGTATTTTCCTCCGTTAGAGTTTAATGCCACGCGCCTAAAATCGCACCCATGATAATGAACATCACAACGAGATAGCTTGCGTTGACAAACCAATGGCTTTTTGGCCGCTGTTCGAAAAGATAAATCACGCCAAACGACGTTGCGACGAAACCGATGCCGGTTGCGGCGCCCGCGGCGATCCCTGTCGCAAGGTCGGATTGTGGACCGAGAAACATGCCGAGATTGATAGCCGTGATAAGAATAAACACAAACGCGCCGCCGAATGTTTTCGCGGGATTTGAGTTCTTCGCCATCTCTTCAGAGATGCCAGCCGCCTGCATCCATTGTGCGGCAAACATGACAGGCGAATACCAGATACCGCCGAGGATAAACGCCGAGAACGTCGCGGCAAGCACCGCGAGCCAGTTCAGACTTTGAAACGCTGCACCCATATCCATTGGTAAGCTCCTTATAGTAATGTGAAAGTGAACCGATGAAGGTGGCTCAATCTACACGCAGTTACCGTCGAAAGCAACCCCTCTCTTTCCGAAACAGGAAAATCGGCTTCCGAAGCAAGAAAATCTTATCCCAAGCTTCTTTTTTTACGTTTTACTTTTAGTTACTTTATCAGCGTATGTATGATGCGAACATCGATACTGAGCTGAACGATAGAACTATCCGGCTTGTGGTGACACCCTTCTTCGGGCTTGTCATCCCAAACTTAACGGGTATGATCGACAACAGCCAGTACACATGGTGGGAGTTATGGCTTTGCTACGGGTATTTTACATTTATCGCCTATACCGTCTGGCAGGGCAACCGCTATTTGCTCTTCCGTTTACGACCACGATTCTCGTGGCTCAACCAGCCCGTGCAAAAAATTTTCACGCTCATCGTTTCCAATATTTTTTACACAATCCCGATTTCGGTCGGACTTTCCGTGCTATGGTATGCGTTTGCGCGGCAGTCCGTCACCGATTGGGACGCGATTTTTAAAGTCAGTGCACTGTGCGTTATTTGCGTCGTGTTTATCACCCATACGTATGAGACCGTGTTTCTCATCCGCTCGTGGGAAACGGATAAACTCAAGGGCGAGAAGATGGAGCGCGCCCGTGTGGAAGCGGAGCTCGAAGCGCTGAAGAACCAAATTGACCCGCACTTTATTTTCAACTCGCTCAACACGCTCTCGCACCTCATCGAAAAGGATTCGGCCAAAGCGAGGGAATTCAACGATAACCTCGCCGACGTTTATCGTTACATCTTGTTCAACAAAGACCGAAATCTGGTATTACTGAGGGAGGAAATGGAGTTCCTCGAGAAGTATGTCGGTTTAATAAAAATACGTTTTGGGAATGCCTTCAATTTAGATCTCGATCCAGGCAAAAGACATCAGGACGAGTACCTCATACCGCCAATTTCTTTGCAGATACTCGTTGAAAATGCAATGAAGCACAACGAATTCTCAGATTCCCATCCGTTGACTGTTCACGTGACGGTGGACAAAGACGTTATTATCATTTCTAACGAAATACGTCCGAAGCGACAGAACAGGCCTTCGTCTCGGATCGGACTGAAAAACCTGAACGAACGCTATAAACTGGTAACGGAAAAGGAAATCACAATCGACAGAACCAGTGGCAAGTTTGTTGTCTCGCTGCCGGTGTTAAAGACAAGCACATAATATGACTATCCTGATTATCGAAGACGAAAAACCTGCCGCCGAAAAACTGATGCACGGCATTAAGCAGTTTGACGCTTCTGCCGTGCTCGTCGGACCGCTGCGAAGCGTGAAGGAATCCATCAGTTGGTTTGCCGATAATCCAGTACCAGATTTGGTCTTTGCGGATATCCAACTCACCGATGGCTCATCGCTCGATGTATTCAAAAAAGTGAGCGTCACGTGTCCGGTTATTTTCGCGACCGCGTACGACGAATATCTCCTTGAAGCTCTCGAGCACAACAGCATCGACTACCTGCTCAAACCGTTCAAACAGGAGAAACTCGAAGGCGCGCTCAACAAATACCTTCGATTGAAGCAACACTTTACTGCAAACCTTTCCCGGTTTGCAGTAAGCTACAACCCCAACTCAAATACCGTAAAAAGCCGGGTTGTCGTCAAAAGGGGGATTGATTTTGTCTCTGTAAAAACAGACGACATCGCTTACTTTTATACCGAGCACAAGGTAGTGTTTCTGGTCGATGCAGCGGGAAACCGCTACATCGTCGATAAACCGTTAGCGGATTTGGAAAGTGAATTGGATAAGCGTTCATTCTTTCGCGTGAATAGGAAATTCCTCGTCCACATTAACGCGATTCAACGTTTTAAATCGTTTGAGAAGGGAAAAATTCTGCTGGAGTTAAAGCCTCCGGTAACTGAGGAGGTTACAGTGAGTCAGGAAAACGCGGGGAGCTTCCGTGAGTGGATGGGGAAATAATACTGTTCCACTATTATAGGATTTACCGTGAAGCACCAATATTACCTCGCTGATGTATTCACCGATAAAGTCTTTGGAGGAAATCCGCTGGCTGTTTTCCCAAATGCCGAGCGCTTACGGCCTGAATTAATGCCGCTGCTGGCTCGTGAACTCAATATCTCGGAGTGCGCTTTTGCTTTTCCTCCCTCGGATTCTTCTCACGAACTCAAGTTAAGAATTTTCACACCTACAAGGGAACTACCTTTTGCAGGACATCCAACAGTCGGGACTGCATGCGTCTTAGCCGAGACTGGTCGGATACAAACACGAGACGGCAAAACATCAATCACCTTTGAAGAAGCAGTAGGGCCTATTCAAATAACCATCAGTACCGAATCTGGGAAACCAACGGCAAAATTCTCGGTAGCGCAATTACCTGAATTCGGTCCTCCCGCACCACCAGCTCAGGATATTGCCAACATGCTCGGGCTTTCTCCCGACATTCTTCTTACCAACCTCTTGCCCCCGACCGCCGTTTCTTGTGGAGTCCCATACATGTTTATTGAAATCCCTTCTGCTAAACATCTTGCCCAAGTGCAACTTGATCTTGCTCTGTGGAGAAAGATTCTCGCTAATTTCTGGGCTCCTCATGTGTATGTCATTGCACGCGATAGCAATCCAGAAATCGTCTATGCGCGAATGTTTGCTCCTGCATTAGGGATACAAGAGGATCCCGCAACAGGCGCGGCGGCATCAGCGCTCGCTGGCTTGTTAGGCATGGCAGACCGGGAGATAGACAAAAGATTTAGATGGAAAATCCATCAGGGCGTTGAAATGGGAAGACCAAGCCTCATCGAGGTCGATGCGAACAAACAGAACGGAAAAATAACAGAAGTGCTCGTTGGTGGTGGAAGTGTGTTAGTGGGAAGAGGAGAATTTGAGTTGTCGTAAAAATCTGTAAGCAACTCTTACTTCGGTTTGCGACTAAACTCGTCCATTCGGTGAAATCCACGTCTGCCCAATCGCTTCAAGAGCAATGCGCTCAGGCTGTGACGTCAGTGAAGCTTTGAAGCGCTCGATCGGCTCTTCCACCGGCTCATCGCTCATTACGAACGTATTCCAGTGAATGGGCAGGATGGCTTTCGCATTCATGTGGTTGGACATCTCGATAGCCTGCTCGGGATTGCAATGGTTACGAAGCCACGGATTATAAGTCCCGATGGGCATGATGGCAAGGTCCACAGAAATGTTGCGCTCGCCAATTACGCGAAAATTCTCGTGGTACGCCGTATCACCGCCGAAGACTACGTGCCGTCCGTTCTTTGAGAGCAGATAGGCGTTATAACTTCGCCCGCGCCAGAAGCCTTTGGAGCGGTCGTTTTCCCACGGAAAGCGCCAGCCGAAGTGTTTTACTTCAATCGCCTCGATGTCCACGCCGTGCACGGTGGCTTTATCGCCCCAATCTAACTCAAACACTTTCTTGCGCGGGGTATTTTCGAGGATATCGGTCGTGTTCTTCGCCATCACCACCGGAATATCGCCATCGAATTGCTCCAATGTCGGGATATCCAAATGATCCATATGCCCATGCGAGAGCAGGATAAAATCGATAGGCGGCAATTCGTCGACTCTAAGTGCCGGCGCGTACAGACGCTTGGGGCCCACGGTGGTCAGCCCGAGCAGGTTGATGCCCACACGATCGGAGAACACGGGATCGGTAATAATCCGTGTCCCAAAAAAATTGATGAATACAGTCGCATGGCCTATCCACGCGGCAGTTATGGTCGAATCGTCCCATGCCTTGGGTTCAGGTCGAAAGGGAGCTTCGCGTACGTCTTCGCCCCCGAGAAAATTTAACCATCTCGTTGTATGTGGCTTCGGGTCCTGCGCCATTACGGCTTGAGGCACAAGCAAACCCGCTCCGAGCGCTCCTAAAAATTTACGTCGTGATGTCATACGTTTTGATGAACGAAAATCAGGCGTGAAAAATTCCTTCACTCTGTAGGACGAATCAAGGAGAAGAATATTGTAGTTTCTTCCAGACCGCTTTTAGAAGCTCATCAATGTTATTGCTTGTCACTGCGGAAATCGGGATCGTTGAGACTCCTCTTTCGAACTTGAGCTTTTTCAGCTTTTTTGCGTCTTTGTCTTCCAACAAGTCCGTCTTTGTCAGCGCGATGAGCCGCGGCTTTTTAGCGAGGGTAGGATTGTAATCTTTCAGTTCATGCAATAATACCGCATAATCGGCTGTCGGATCTTCGCTTGTCGCTTCGACGAGGAACAGCAGGATTTTCGTCCGTTCGATATGTCTGAGAAACTGTATGCCTAGGCCTTTACCTCTGTGCGCTCCTTCAATTAGTCCAGGGATATCCGCAACTGTAAAGCTCTTCCCTTCCGCGTAACGGACGATACCCAGGTTCGGTGCGAGCGTCGTGAACGGGTAATCAGCGATCTTCGGCTTTGCGGCGGAGATAACCGAAATCAGCGTGGACTTTCCCGCGTTCGGGAATCCAACCAGCCCCACATCGGCAAGCAATTTAAGTTCGAATATGAGCTCTCGCTCTTCACCCTTTGTGCCTTCTTCCGCCGTTCTCGGCGCTTGGTTAGTTGATGTTGCAAAGTGTGTGTTGCCCTTGCCGCCCTTCCCTCCGCGCGCGACGATAACTTGATCCCCATGCTTTATTAAGTCGGCAACAACTTCTTCGGAAGCAGCGTCTTTCACCAACGTGCCGCAGGGAACCTTCAGAACGGTATCTTCACCCCATTTGCCGTCCTGGTTTTTTCCCCTCCCCTTTTCACCGTGCTCGGCTTTATACTTGCGCTTATAACGAAAGTCCAGCAGCGTGTTCAACTGCCTATCGGCTCGTACGATGACGTTACCGCCATGCCCGCCATTGCCGCCGTCAGGTCCGCCTTTGGGAATGTACTTCTCATGGCGGAAGCTGACTGCTCCATTGCCGCCGTTGCCGGCGCTGACAGAAATTTTTGCTTCGTCTATGAATTGCACGAGAAAGGGACTACGAATTGATGAGAAAAAGAATTACGCGGACTTCTGCTCGCCAGGATGAAACCAGGCGTACAGTTTATCGGTGAACTCTATCGCTTCTTTGGAAAACGGGTCAACACCCGTTGTAAGGAACAGCTTATCGAGATACTGCGACGCTTCATCCCATGTTGCGATCATGCTCAGCGTATCCATCGCTTCACGGAACGATACTTCATCTTTGTTAAATATTTTTTTGATAAACCACTTCTGTTGAGAGCGCGAGAAGAATCCGTGTATGCCTTCCCCGGCGATTTCTTCATGGCTTGCTTGCGCAGGAACTTTACCGCCTTTAGTCTCAGCCCCCTCAATCGTGCTTTTTGCACCGGGCGTCGGCGTAAAGAACTCGGCCGGGTCCTGCGCCCGGAACGGAATTGGCACCTTAGACGGTTGGGTTGGCGATTGATCTCCGGAAGTCTCAGACGAAGGCGTGCGCTTGGTACGAGGCGTTTTGCGCGCAGGCTTCTCAGGTTGAACCGCCACAGCCTCCTCGTTGCTCGTGCGGACGCGTTCGACAAAGTTCGCCAGATCCTGCACGGTCAGTTCGTTCAAATTGTTGGCGTCGCGCTCTTTTTCCAGCCGTTCCTTGATTTCAATTTGCTTCTTGTCCTCAAAGAACACCACAGCGGCGTTGATAGGGAGCGTCGGCTCGCCTTCTTTTTTCTGTGTTTCGGGCAACCCCGTATCCACGAACGCAAACAGCGCTTTCAGCATCCGCACTAGCTCCCAGCTTGTGTGGCTGTTGATGATTTCGCGATCGATCTTGTCGAGCATCGATTCAAATTCTTCGTACGAGATTTTTGCCAGCCCGTTATCGATGATGTACCGCTTAATGATCTCGCGATAATAGCCGTATTCAACACAGTATTCCAGCTTTTGTTCAATTTCCGCTACCGGAACCTTGCGCTTGTTGTCAAACAAAAAATTCAGCAGTGTAAATTGGGGACGACAAAGATAATTAAATTGAAAATGCACGGCTTCATCCAGAAGCGTATCGAAATCCTTCTGGTCGAATTCATAATAATACTGAAGCAGCAAATCCATCTGTTCCTGCAGACGCGCGATCTCCAGAAGAGCGTACGGAAACTTATTGGAGCGTACTTCCTTCTCGCGTTCTTGCTTCAGCAGCTTACGCACCTCAGCGCGGAAGTACGCCTTGATGCCCGGATGAACGTTCGCCGCGAGCACTTCGCCAAGTGTGATCGCCTCTGATTCCCCGATCGTGCGCGCGCGAACGGAATGCAGGATACGCTCTATTTCAGATTCAAAAATGTAGCCCATGGGTGTTATCGTTGAGACTTGACCAACGCGTTAACTCTATCGATCTCTTTTTGCGCCGCCGCTTTGAACTGCGGGTCGATGTTCTGGCGTTCGAGGATCTGCTGGTACATGGAAATCGCCTGGTCGAACCGCGACATTTTTTCGTACGACTGTCCCGCCATGTAAAACGAAGCGGCAACCCAGTCCACGCTTGTCCGGCGCGTCACAAGATACGGAACTTTAAGGAATTCCAAAATCGCTTGTTGATGGTCGCCTTTGTAATAATACGCTTCGCCGATATAATACCGCAATTCCGCCTCAATATCCGGCTCGGCGTTCTCGATCAAACTCTGTAAATGTAAGACCGATTGGTCGAAATACCCAAGCTTTTGATACAAGACTCCAATGTCGATGCGTTTGTTCAACACGCTGGAATCACCGGGAAAACGCTCGATGAATTTGCGAGTAAGCTCGAGCGCAGCGTCAAAAAGCGATAGTTCCTTGTACGTGAGAATTAAGTTCGTCATAGCGAACGGCACGACATCCGGTGCAATCTGCTCGTTCTCGAGTATGATGCGGTACTGATCGACAGCAGGCTCCCACTGCTCGGCAGTGTAAAACATATTGCCAAGGCTTAACCGGGCGCGGAAAGCAATCGGGTGGTTCGGGTAGCTCTTAACCACCGCTTCATACGTCTCGCGTGCAGCCTGCACTTCGCCCTTTGCTTCAATGACTCTCCCAAGCCAATATTGCGCATCGACCGCTATTGGTGCGTCCTCGTACTTATCGAGGAGCGTTTCAAATGCGGTTTTTGCCTTATCAAACTCTTCGCGGCGTAAGAGATACCGCCCGCGCTCGAATTCGAATTCTGCGGCCTCATTGCGCGCATTGGGGCGGGCTTTGACGAAAGCCGCAACAAGCTTGCTCGCTTCCCCAGCATTGTTCATCCGGTAATAGCTAATAGCGATTCGAGCCTGTGCGTATTGCTTGAGCGAATCGGCAGTGGTTTCTTTGACCACATCGTTGTAACGAGCGATGGCTTCTCGATAGCTTTCACCGCGGAACAGGAGATTAGCCGCTTCTAACGCCGCTCGCACACGTTGATCTGCACTACCGCCCGATGCGCTGCCTGCACGCTGGAGATACTGTGTCGCAAGCTCAACGTTTCCCTCTTCGCGAGCGATCGATGCGAGCGCAAAATATATCTCGCCGGCTTCGGGAGCATCTGGGTTCTGCGCCAGCGCTGCATGATAATAGCGTTTTGCTTCGGCTTTGTTCCCAGCGAGTTCGTAACAACGCGCGGCGCTATACAGCACTTCCTGTGTCGGTTCGGAAAACGAGTAGTAGTCAGCTTCCAAACGATGAAAGTATTGTTCATACGCAGCGAGTGCGTTTGCATTGTCAGCGGCTTCAGAAAACGCTTTCGCACGGGCAAGAGCGACACCATTTGCAAACGACGAGTACGGGTAAAGTTTTTCGATGCGGTCGTACGCCTCCAGTGCGCGTTGAATCTCTCCTCGCTGCGCGGCCATTTGTCCTAGCATCCACACTGCCTCGGCACTGCGGAAATGCTCTGCGTATGTCGCAGAAAAGCTCTGCAGCAGCACAAAAGCGGAGTCCTCTCTGCCCGTCTCACGCAAAGCGAGCGCGAGCTGGAACATCGCTTCCGGCGTTTCTGGCGAGGGTTGCGATTGGAGAATTGAGCCGTATGTTGCAATGGCGTCTTCATCCCCATCCAGCTTTCGGTACGCATCACTGATGCGAAGCAAGATTTTTTCTCGGCTTTCGATGTCGGGATATTCTCTCGAAAATTCGTCGTGCAGTGTACGGATTTCGGTGAGGCTTTTCGCTATCTGAAGTCTCAACGTGAACAACGAAACCACCGCTTCATTGCGGAACTCACTCACTGGAAATGCTCGAAGCAGCAGCTCATAGTTCTTTAACGCTTCCGCAATGAGGGCTGCATCCTCCTTACCATCAAGCGAAACTTTCCACGCCAAAATTTCATACGAGCGGGCAAGGGCGTAGCGTGCGGCTGGGCGTTTTGCCGCTTCGACGTCAGACTCTAACGCAAGCTCGTATTGCTGTGCTGCTCGGTCGTATTCTTTGAGGTCGTGGAAATAAATCTCCCCAAGCCTAAACGCTAAATCACCTTTCGATTTTTGAGCAATGACATCGCCGATCAGCAGAGCGAGTTTTTCGAGACCTGCCTCGCGGCTTTTCAGCGCAAAGTGCTTTATGCGCCAAGCTTCATCGCGCGCACGTTCAACCAATTCACTGCCCGGAAACTGACCCTCAAAATTCTCCAGCACCTGCAGTGCGCCTTCGGGGTTAGCAGACTGTGCCAGTGCCGTTCCCGCGCCAAGCAAGGCGTCGTCAGCCCATTGGCTGGACGAATACTCTGTAACAACGCCTTTATAAAGCTGAGCAGCAAGCTGGGGATCTTTCATCTGCACGAGTGCAACCTGAGCCGCTTCATACAGGATACGCGACGTGAGCGGGTCGTTTGGGAATTCTGATTTAAAGAGCGACGCATATCGAGTGGCTTCAGCATAGTTCTGAAGAAACGTCGCACCCTTAAAAGCACCGACAAGGAGATTCTGCTTTGCCCCATCACTAGAATCCACACGTTGCGCGTGTATATAATACTCGCCTGCTTTCTTGAATTGTTGTGCTTTCTCGGCCACAACAGCTGTCCTGTAAAGAACCTCGCTTGATCTCATCGGATCTGAGTACGTAAGCGCTGCGGCAAGTTCAAACGCACTCAACGCCTTGGTATAGTCCCGAACCATTTTGTAACTCTCACCAATCTCCAGCAGAGCAGTCAGTCTTAACCCAGCGGGGGCACGTTGTGAATCGGACGCAACGATCTGCCATGTAGCAACAGCTTCCTGTGTATTTCCCGATAGCAGTTGTTTCATCAATCCTTTTATGAGCAATGCTTCGAAATACGCGGAGGACTGTTGATTTTTAAGAATCTCGTTCAATGTCTTTTCAGCGTCTTGATACAGGGAAAGCCCCATGAGCGCCCGAACGAGAAGAAGCTGGGCTCTGGCCTTTTCTTCCGCATTTTTTGTCGTTGTAATAATCCGTTGGACTTCTCCACGTGTTGTTTCGAACTCACCGGCATTGATGGAGAGCTCCGCTAATTCTAATCGCGCAGAGGTTGCCTCCTCTGCCGAAGGATACTCACGCACAAGAGAGCGGAGCATCCGTACAGCACTGGCACGGTCGCCTGCAGTGTCAAAATATTCGCTCGCCTTCAGCAAACCCGACGAAGCGAGCTTGCTTTTCGGATGGAACACCTTAATACGCTCGTACGAAACCGCCGCCTCGCGGAAATTCTTCTGCGCGGCGTACGCTTCCGCGACATTCCACCATGCTTCAGGCGCGCGAGGATTGTCGGGATAGCTCAGAGCGAAATTCTGGAACGTAAAGCGGGCATCTTCGTGGCGCCCTAATTTTGATTGCGCTTGCCCGAGGTAGAATTTTGCTTCTACCGCTTGTTGAGAATTGGGATAGCGGGAGATAAACTGCTGGAATTGTTCGAGCGCGAGGTCATAAAGCTTATCGTTATACAGATTGACGGCAAGCTTGAAGTCAGCGTTCTCTTTGGTATCTTGTGAAAACGCAGGAAAAACGCTTACAAGGAGAGTAATAACAAGTACTTGGAAAAATCGCATAGTATGGTAAGGTACCACTAATTCGAGGCTATATCAAGGTTAGACGTATGAGGAAACCTGCTGGTTCGGTGCAATTTCTCACATACTCTGGTGGAAAAGGCGTTCTCGGCATTTCAACCGCTTACTACGATACGTGTGGAAACTCCCCAAACGGCCTTGGAATTTTCCCACACGGGCGAGGTGGTGTCTTGGCATAGGGCTGAGCGCGAACGTCGCTCTAACGGGAGCTAATAGCGATTTGCGAGACACTGATTCTCCATAAAAACACAAAAGGCGACTGCAGGTCGCCTCTTGTGATACGTCCAATTACGAATCGGACTCTACCTAATCTTCGCTAAAATATACTCTGTATTCATGCGCGCGATGTTGGAGACGGAAATTTCCTTCGGGCATTCCGCCTCGCACGCGTAGTTGTTAGAGCAATTGCCAAAACCCTCCGCATCCATCTGCGCAACCATGCGCTCAACACGGCTCTTGCGCTCAGGTTGCCCTTGTGGCAGTAATGCGAGATGGGAGACTTTCGCGGCAACGAAGAGCATCGCGGATGAATTCGGACACGCTGCAACACACGCTCCACAGCCGATGCAGGCAGCTGCGTCCATCGCCTGGTCGGCGATTGGTTTGGAAATGGGAATGGCATTGCCATCCGGAACACCGCCGGTCTTTGCCGAAATGTACCCACCGGCTACCATAATGCGGTCGAACGACGAGCGGTCAACCACTAAGTCTCTTAACACCGGGAATGGCTTAGCGCGCCACGGCTCGGCGACAATCGTCTCATTATCCTGAAACGCTCGCATGCGCAACTCGCACGTCGCTGCGCCGTGCCCCGGACCGTGTGCCCGTCCGTTGATCATGATGCCGCAGCTTCCACAAATACCCTCTCGGCAATCGTGGTCGAAAGCCACCGGCTCTTCGCCCCTTCTGGTTAATTCGACGTTCAACACGTCAAGCATTTCAAGAAACGATGCATCAGGCGAAATGTTCTTCACCAGGTACTCGACAAATCTGCCCTTGTCGGTGCTATTCTTTTGACGCCAGATTTTGAGTTTGAAGTTCATTTATTTGTAGCTTCTCTGCGAGGGTTTTACATATTCGAATTTCAATTGTTCTTTATTGAGAATCGGGGCTTTATTCGCTCCGGCATATTCCCATGCGGCGACATAACTAAACTTTGCGTCGTTCCGTTTGGCTTCGCCTTCCTCAGTCTGGTGCTCTTCACGGAAATGTCCGCCGCAGGATTCTTCGCGGTGTAGAGCGTCATACGCCAACAGCTCGCCAAGTTCCAAGAAGTCAGCCACCCTGCCCGCTTTCTCCAGCTCCATATTCAACTCGCTTGCAGTGCCGACGATTTTCAAATTGCTCCAGAATTCCTCACGCAGCTTCGGGATTTTCGCCAGAGCTTTCTTCAAGCCAGCCTTATTGCGGCCCATGCCGACGTTATCCCACATAATTTTTCCAAGCTCGCGGTGAAATTCTTCCGCCGACTTTTTGCCGTTGATCGACACCATCTTCTTGACGTAATGGCCGACTTCCCGTTGTGTCTCTTTGAACGATGCCTCCTCCGCGGATACTTGCTTGAACTTCGACGTCGCGAGGTAATCACCGATGGTGTAGGGAAGCACAAAATAGCCGTCCGCCAAGCCTTGCATGAGCGCGCTTGCTCCAAGCCGGTTTGCACCATGGTCTGAGAAATTCGCTTCGCCGACCACGTACATGCCAGGGATAGAACTCATGAGGTTGTAATCCACCCACAAGCCGCCCATCGTATAGTGCACCGCGGGGTAAATGCGCATCGGTGTGCGGTACGGGTCTTCCGCGGAAATCTCGTGGTACATGTCGAACAGATTACCGTAGCGCTCTTCAATGACATTCTTCCCGAGCCGTTTAATGGCGGCGCCGAAATCGAGATACACCGCCCGCCCCGTAGAGCCGACGCCATAGCCATCGTCGCACATGCGTTTGGCTGCGCGCGAGGCAACGTCGCGCGGAACAAGATTCCCGAACGCGGGGTAAATCCGCTCAAGGTAATAATCGCGTTCACTCTCGGGAATATCTTCCGGCTTGCGCGTGTCGCCTTTTTTCTTCGGCACCCAGATGCGCCCGTCGTTGCGAAGGCTCTCGCTCATCAGCGTGAGCTTCGACTGGTACTCGCCGCTCTGTGGAATGCACGTGGGGTGAATTTGCGTGTAGCAGGGATTCCCAAACGCTGCTCCGCGCTTGTACGCGCGCCAAATCGCCGTGGCGTTGCTTGCCTTGGCATTCGTTGACAAATAAAAGACATTGCCATATCCGCCTGTAGCTAATACTACTGCATCCCCGACGTAAGGCTCGATTGCACCAGTGACAAGATTGCGACAGATGACGCCGCGTGCCTGTCCGTCAATGACAACGACGTCCAACATTTCGCGGCGGGCAAAGAATTTCACTTTGCCCACATCCATCTGGCGGCAAAGGGCCGAATAGGCACCGAGTAAAAGCTGTTGGCCTGTTTGTCCGCGTGCATAGAATGTGCGCGAGACCTGTGCACCACCGAACGAGCGGTTATCCAAATATCCCGCATAATCGCGCGCAAACGGCACACCCTGAGCAACACACTGGTCGATGATGCTGCCGCTCACCTGCGCGAGACGGTACACGTTGGCTTCGCGAGCGCGGTAGTCGCCACCCTTCACCGTATCGTAGAATAACCGCCAGATGCTGTCGCCGTCGTTGGAGTAATTCTTCGGCGCGTTGATGCCGCCCTGCGCGGCGATGCTGTGTGCGCGGCGGGGCGACTCATGATACGAAAACGAGAGTACGTTATAGCCCAACTCGCCCAGACTCGCTGCCGCGGACGCTCCCGCTAAGCCGGTACCGACAACGATGATCGTGTACTTACGTTTGTTGGCAGGGTTGACGAGCTTTAAGTTGAAGCGGTGGTTGTCCCACTTCTTCTCAATCGGCCCATCAGGTATTTTAGAGTTCAGCTTCATGTTACAGTAATCCGAGTGTAAACGCCGCCCCGGACGCGCGGCGGAAAAAATAGAAATAGACCGGGATGGATGCAAACCCCAGCGGTATCACAAACCAAAAGATAAATGCAATCGCGCTCAGAATGCTGTCGTAGCCTTTGCCCCTCAGGCCTAACGTTTGGAACGCGGACTGAAAACCGTGTCGCAGGTGGTATGCCAACAACAGGAGCGCAAGCACGTAGAATCCAGAAAACCATAGGCTGGAAAACTTCTCCTGCACCAAATGATATGCCCCGACATCGGAACCGGTTACTCTAAGTGGGACGAAGAAACTCCCAAGGTGTATTACCAGAAAAAAGAAAATCACACTGCCGCTGAGCATTGTCATGCGTGAAGCAAGTTCGGTATTATCCCCAAGGCGATATTCTTCATATTTTACCGGACGCGCGCGGCGGTTCTGCAGCCAGACCACAAAGCCGCTGAGAGCGTGCCAGATAATAGAGGCAAACAAAACGATTTCAATAGTGCGGATGACGGGATTGGAAACGAGGAATTCGGAGTACTTCTCGTACATCTCTCCGCCGTCATTTACAAACAATAGCAAATTGCCCGCGAGGTGCTCCGCCAGGAACGTACAGAGAAACAGCCCCGTGAGGCTCATAACGATTTTTTTACCAATTGAAGACTGAAGGAAGGAAGTAATGTGTTTCATGCTGTGAGAGTTGTGCCGAGTCGGTGTTCCGAAAATTCGGTCTTATAGTATTAAAGAAAGTCCCAAAAAGCAACGATTTATTGTTCCACAACCTTCTCCCCGATAAACCGCCGAATCGATAAAATACTGCCGAGAATTCCTAACAAACATCCTACGCCGATGATGATGCCGTACGCTTCCCGGTCGACAGCCACAAGGTCGGATAACTGCATGGAAACGAATTGCTCCAGGTATTCGAACGCAAGGTAGATCACTCCCGCGGCTATTGCGCCGCCGATAAATCCCTGTACCAGTCCCTCTAACAGAAACGGAATGCGAATAAATGTCCGCGTCGCGCCGATAAGCTTCATCGTTTGGATGATTTTCCGTTTGGCATAAATGGCAAGGCGGATGGTGTTCGCCACAAGGAAAATCGCCGAGATCGCCACGAACGAGCCGATGCCCAGCGCCAGCCAGAGGAATGTCTGGGCGCGCGTATCGAGCATCTCAAGAAGCGATTTCCTGTAGGCAACTTCTTCCACCCCCTTCATTTCTTTTGTTGCGACGTACACCGACTCGGCTCCTGCCGTTGTGCGATAACCGTCCTTCAGCCGCACTTTGAACGAAGCCGGCAGCGGGTTGAAATCCAATACTTTGTTAATATCTTCACCGAATTCTTCCTGAAAAATCCGCGCTGCCTCGTCTTTGGAAACGTAACGAACATCTTCAACGCCGATGAGTCCCACAATCTTTGTCTGCAATGTATCTGTATCGGATTTGCTGAGGTAGTCGCCGAGAAATACCTCTAACTCTACGCGGTTGCGCAGACCTTCGATGACACTATTCGCGTTGATCAGGAGAATGGTAAAGAAACTTAGAAGCAGAAGCGAAATGGAAATCGTGAAAATCGCCGCGAACATCGACAGCTTCGCTCGGCGAAAGCCGGAGATGCCTTCTTTTAAAAGATAGCCAAGTGCCATGGTTAAGATTGTTAAGTCTGAATCGTTTTACCAACGGGATACGACCCAAGTACCCGCACTAACGTACTCAACTCTTGCAAGTGTTTCAAGGCTGCCACAATATGCGGGTCTCGTACCGAGCCTTCAATATCCAAATAAAACAAGTATTGCCACGGTTTGCCAACAAGCGGGCGTGATTCGATTTTGAGCAGGTTGATTTCCCGCAGCGCGAACGAGCCGAGCGCTTTGAACAGCGCTCCCGGTATGTTCCTCACTGCGAACACCACTGACGTCTTCATGTTCGGTGCGAGCTGAGCGCGGCTCTTAGAAAGCACCAAAAAGCGCGTGTAATTGTGGTGATTGCTTTCCACGTTGCGGCGAAGCGTACGCAAACCATACACCTGCGCAGCCTGTGCGCTGGCAATCGCAGCCGCATCGCTCCGCTTCTGCTCACGGATCATCTTAGCGGAGCCGGCAGTATCATAGTAGGCAACGACTTCTACGCCATTCATCCGACGAAGAAACGGCTCGCACTGACCTAATGCTTGCGGGTGCGAATACACCGCTTTCACATTCCTGATAGAAACGCCGGGCAACGCCATCAAGTGCAACTGGATGCGGAGTTTCACTTCACCGACGATATGCAACTTATGCCGCAGCAGGAGGTCGTAATTCTCGTGCACACTTCCGAAAAGCGAGTTCTCAATCGGGATAACGCCGTAGTGGCTGCCGGACCCCGATGCAAACCGGAATACTTCCTTAAAACTGGGCTTGGGTTTTGTCGTCGTACGTTTTCCGAAGAGCGCATGCGCTGCTTTCTCGCTAAACGCGCCGGGCTCTCCCTGGTAAGCTATGATGGGCATGGTTGTTCTGTATCAGACCTCGCAGGTTTCAGAAACCTTCAGGTCTTGGTAAGTCTTAGAAGTTAGACTCGTCCCGCCAGCGGACGATACGCCACGGGTCGGTTGCGTTAGCACGAGCGACACTCAGGTTTGCGTAACCATCGATACGTTCAATGTCGCTGGGATTGAACGTCACCGTCAAGTTAAAATTTCTCGTTATGGTCGATAACGTATTCAGCGAATCCGTCGAAACCGAAACGATGTTGTTCCAGACCAAATCGAGACGCTGGACATTTTGAAATAACCCATGGGTGGTGCGAATCTCTTCATCACGCCCCCATGAGACATCAACGCCTCGGTCGTAATCGCGATAGATGAACGTGTAGTCGTCGTCAAGCAACTGGCCATATATTGTCGTATCGCGAAACGTATAGGAATAACGGATATTCTGAAACACACCGTCGATCGTCGTCGGATCACCAACAAGCGCAAGGTCGTCATCCTCGCTCGAATCGAGACCGGGAGCGAAAGGATTGCATGCCGCTGTTATACCGACGGTCAGTATGAGGGACCACCTTTTCATTGTGCATAAAACAAAAAACTACTGCCCGAATTGCCCCTTCACATCGCTCCAGGCAAAGCTGTCCGGCGGGGCGGTATCCACCCAGCGCCAAACTACCCAAGTGCCAGCTTTATCGGCAATCAAATAAAAATACGCTCTTCCTTCTGCAACTTGGATGTTTGTTTGAGCCTGCGGGATAGTCAACCTGTAAGTTGCCTCGTATTGAGCGGAATCTCCCTGGAGAGTAAGAATCGGCTCGCTGAAATTGAGCGTAGGAGTCTGTCCGCTTTGGACGTTCGATTTCACATTATCAAAGTATTTTTGCTCGTCATCGCGTGTCCATTCTGCAAAGACACCGCCGTAGCTCTGCTGCGCCTCGAATGTAGGCTCGAAAACAAAATTCCGATTCGCACTGGCAAGGTCCGAAAACGAACGGAGGTAGTTGACTGCGTTCATGTCGCGGAAGGCATTCTCCATATTAGAAAACACCAGCGATGGCTCAGTCGGTGGAACAAAATTCGACCCGCTCTGCCCCGGCTGCTCGGGGTCGCGCGTTTCAAAGATGCCGCAGGAAACTAACAGAACGGAAACCATACCAAAAACTGTTATTCTCAAGCCGCGTTTCATGGTTCCACCACAATCACACCGCCACCCTGCCTTCGAGCGCGCGGGAAAGTGTCGCCTCGTCGGCAAATTCCAAGTCAGAACCCATCGGCAAGCCGCGGGCGATACGCGTAACCTTCACTCCAAACGGCTTTAACAATTTCGATAGATACAGTGTCGTCGCTTCACCTTCCACGTTCGGGTTCATCGCCAAAATGACTTCCTGCACTCCGTTGCTCACCCGCGGCAGGAGTTCCTTCACTCGCAATTCATCGGGACCGATGCCGTCCAAAGGTGAAAGCGCGCCGCCAAGTACGTGGTACAGTCCACGGAACTCTCGCGTTTTTTCAAGAGCGAGCACGTCGCTAGGCTCCTCCACCACGCAAATGAAGGACTGATCGCGTTTGACATCAGAGCAAATGCGGCAGGGGTCTGATTCCGTAATATTGGAGCACACCGAGCAATAACGCACCTTGTCTTTGACGTTCACCAGTGCTTGCGCGAGCGTGGTAACTTCCTCACGCTCCATTTTCAAGATGTAAAGCGCAAGGCGATGCGCCGTCTTCCTGCCGATGCCGGGAAGCTGCGCGAATTGTTCCGCCAATTGTTCAACTGATTCTGCTGTGTACATTATAATCCAGGTATGTTCAGACCAGGGATGTTCGGCATCATGCCGCCGGTGACTTTCTGCATTTCTTCTTGGGCGAGCGCCCCAGCTTTTTCGAGCGCCTTGTTGGTAGCAGCGGTCACAAGGTCTTCGAGCATATCCTTTTCATCGGGGTTAACGACTTCTTTCTCTATTTCAACTTTGACGATTTGTTGTTTGCCGTTGGCTGTGACTTTCACCATCCCGCCGCCCGCATCCGCTGTAACGGTCTTCTGTTCAAGTTCCGCCTGCACTTGCGCCATCTTTTCTTGCATCTTCTGCACTTGTTTCAGCATCGCTTGCATATTGGGCATTCCGCCTTTGAGCATATGTCTCTCCGTCGTTAAAAAATGAATCCTACAATTGTGAATATACCCTGAAATGCAGGGAAATGCAACGAACGTAGCGCAAAAGCGTTTGACTTTCGGCACTTTTTGGGATATATTGCAACAACCCGGATGAGCAATTCCGGGTTGTTCTTTCACAAGCCATTCCGCAGTAGCTCAATGGTGGAGCATCCGGCTGTAAATTCCTGCAGCTCTCCCGAGTAATCGGGAGTGAAACATCGGGTGAATTCAGGGAAGCCTACATTTCTGTAAGAAATATGGTAATCCTGAGCGAAGTTCCGCGAAGAGAACATGCGTAGCGGAAAACGTGCAGAGACTAGGGGATGAGGATTCTCTCCAATAAGCCCCATCAGCGCCCGACTCCTTTTCTGAATACCGAAAAGGATGAAGAGATAGTCCAGCCCATCGCGAAAGCGGTGAACAACTGTAACCGGAGGGTTGTAGGTTCGAATCCTACCTGCGGAGCGTAGTGCAAAAGTGAAAAAGCTCAGAATTCTTCTGGGCTTTTTTGCGTTATAGCAAATTCTTTCCTCTTCCAATTTTTGCCTTTATTACGTATGTTGAAGATGAAATCTTTCAGCGGTATCAGCATTCTAAACTCAGCACTCTACATTCGGTATGGGCCGCATATTCGAAAAACGTAAATACAAAATGTTCGCCCGCTTCGCGCGGATGGCGAAAGCCTTCAACCGTATTAACCGCGAGATAACCATTGCCGTTAAATTGGGCGGGCCGGACCCGAAGGGTAATCCACGTCTCCGCATCGCCATCCAGAACGCAAAGAGCGTCAACATGCCTAAGGACCGCGTTGAAGCGGCAATCAAACGCGCGTCCGAAAAAGACACTACTGGTTACCAGGAAGTCATCTACGAGGGTTACGCACCTCACGGCGTCGCGGTGATTGCCGAATGCGCTACCGATAATCCTACGCGCACCGTCTCCAACGTCCGCCATCACTTTACCAGGCACGGCGGCTCGTTGGGCACCAGTGGATCCATAGCGTTTATGTTCGAGCGAAAAGGGTTCATCCGCCTCCCCATTGAGAAAGTCGGCAACATTGACGACTTCGAGCTTGAAGCCATCGACCACGGACTCGACGATATCCAGGGAGACGAAAAAGAACTACACCTCTATACCTCATTCCACGACTACGGCAAGATGCAGAAGTTTCTGGAAGAAAAGGGGTTCGAGGTTATCAGTGCCGAGCTCCAGTACATCCCCACGACAACGAAAGAATTGCCGGAGGGCCAGGCAAAAGAAGTACAGACTTTGCTTGACGCCTTAGAGGAAGACGACGACGTGCAGTCAGTCTTCCACAATATGCAGTAGTCAAGATGTCCGACTTTTCTCAGCACGAGGCCTTGCTAAAAGTCGGACATCTAAACCAACCGTGCCCATACACATTAAAACACAACAGCCCGTTCCTCCCCGGAACGGGCTGTTACGTTACCACTCAAATTTTAGTTACTCAGAAATTGTCAGTGTCACTACCCGTGAATCGGAAGGCATTGTTCCAGCCGTCGCGTACGCTGTGAACACATACCCGATCGCTTGGCTTGCATCGCTGCCGCGTTGGATACCGGTCACAACATTCACAGGCGTTGTTGCGTTTGACACATCAACCAACCCTGCGGTTGAGCCCTGATCGCTGCCCAAGTCCACCATCAATTGCATTCCGCTCGGGAGCGGAGAATTGATTGACGCCACGATTTTCATGTTCTCCATGTTCGTCGTTACGTCGTACGTCGTTGAGTAATCACTGACCGTTGCAGATTCCACTCCGGCCGGAATATCGTTAATCACCAGCGGCTGGGGATTGCCGGTCACAGCAATTTTGTTAATGGCTTTCACTTCCAACGTCAAGACTTGCGTAGCAGACGTTTGGGCGAATGCCGAAACACTCACGACAACCGTTAGAACCAGGATAAGAATAGCGGAAAAAATTTTCATGGAATGAGCCCCGACAAAAGGTAAGAAATTCTGTATGATATTGTCAACTGAAATTTCTTGTTTGTGCAAAACTATTCCTAATATCTACAAACCCAATGCCAGCAATATGAGAAATTTGTTCGTTTTGAGGTTAGCTAACTTGTTATAAAACAAGGGGATAACAGTGCTAAAAATGCCGTGTTTTCATACGAAATTGACAAAATGCAAATTCTACAAATATGACTACCTTAGCCACTAGTCGGGGTCACTTGACAATGAGTATCCTCTGAGATAGATTGCTATGGTATAGAGCGCCGTTCTTTTCCGGATTCACATGCTTCCTACCCTGAATACGTAACACGCAGACAGTTGTCTGCTTTGTGCTTATTTCGTTCTTCATTAACAGATGGGAGGACCTATGGGTAAGCAATGGAAGACCATCTTCCTTGTTCTTTGGATGCTCATCGCCCCGATGAGTGTCTTGTCGCAGGTGTTATCCGGTCGAGTGACAAGCGGAACCGACGGTACACCGCTGGCTGGAGCAACAGTCTTAGTGCGAGGCACAACGATGGGAACCTCAACTGATGCGAACGGCATGTACACGCTCAGTTTGAGTCCCGGCTCATACGATGTAACCTTTTCCTTTGTCGGTTACACACCAAGGACAGTGAGTGTTTCGTTGACAGCGAACGAACAACGAACGCTGAACATCGTGCTACAATCCACTTCAGTCACAACTGATGTTGTTGTCGTTGTCGGTACAAGGGCAACCTCAAGAACTGTCACGGATTCTCCTGTTCCCATCGATGTTCTTTCAGCGCAGGAACTGAGCTACACTGGCCAAAGCACATTTGACAAAATGCTTCAGTACCGGGTTCCCTCCTTCAGCGTTTCGCAAACACCGGTGAACGACGCGACAGCATTGCTTGACCCATGGGAAATTCGCAACATGGGCGTGAGCCGAACGCTCATTCTTGTGAACGGCAAGCGGAAAAACCTCAGCGCACTCGTGTACACACAAACATCCCCAAGCCGCGGCGAATCGGCAGTTGATATTTCTGCTATCCCTGTTGATGCGATCAAACGTGTGGAGATACTGCGCGACGGTGCATCGGCTCAGTACGGTTCGGATGCGATCGCCGGTGTTGTCAACATTGTCCTTAAAGATAACACAGACGGCGGAACCATCACAATCAATAGCGGAGTCACCGGCGAAGGCGACGGCGAGCGCATCGGGTTCTCGCTAAACAACGGAAGCGCTATTTTTGATAACAAAGGATTTTTGAACTACACTGTTGATCTCTCCCGAGTGAACGAGGCGCGTCGTTCAGGACTCGTTAATGCCGATGCCGAAGCAGACCCAGGCCTCGGGTTTGGCGCGAACATTACTGATGTGAGAAATTTTCTTGCCTACGATAAATATGCGGGAAACAGAAACTCCGCGCCTGCAACCTCGGCAGGGAAATTTCTCTTCAACACAGGCGTGAATGTTTCCGATAACACAGAATTCTATGCGAACGGAGCATATGTCTACAAAAAGGTAAATTCCTTCGCCAACTACAGAACTCCGTATTGGAGAACCTATACTGCCTTCCCGTATTTGGCGGATTTCTTCGGCACTGGGGATTCGGCGTCTTATAGAGGATACCTTCCGACGTTTGAGGGCGACCTTGTCGATTATAACGCAACGTTCGGTTTCCATTCGCGACAAAATCAGTGGAACATCGACGTCAGCTTTACCCTCGGCCTCAACAGTCAGGATTACACAGTCCACAACTCGCACAATCGCTCCGACATTCGTGATTCAAGCTCCATCATTCTCAATACCCCAAACGAAAGTAAAGAACCTGACGAAACATATCTCTACCGTGAGAACAGCCCTATCAGCTTTAAACCGGGCGGAACTGAATTCTCTCATCAGGTCTGGAACCTTGATATATCCAGAGCTGTCAGCGACAAGTTGAATGTCGCCATCGGTTCTGAGTTTCGGAGCGAAACTTTTGTAGTCGTTCCCGGCGATCAGGCATCATGGGACGGCATTGGCGCGGATTCCTTTGCTGGGATCAGACCGGAGAATTCAGGAACCTTCAATCGCTACAATTTCGGCGGATATCTTGATGTGAGCTATGACGTGACACCGAGCTTCCTCCTCAACGGCACAATCCGCAACGAATACTATAGCGACTTCGGCAATGCGTTTGTGTATAAACTCAGCTCGCGCGTGAAAGCGTGGGAAGACCGGTTAACGTTACGCGGGTCTTATTCGACTGGCTTTAAAGCGCCTACGTTGCACCAGATTTACACGCAACGCGTACAGTACAGCTTTGTGCCCGGAGGCGCCATTCAGTCCATCGGCTTGGTAAACAACGTGTCGCCCCAGGCGCGCCAGTTGGGTGTGAAACCACTCCAACCGGAAGAATCAACTAACCTGACCGTTGGCATTGGAGCTAAGCTTTCGAACGACTTTAACATCACATTCGACTACTACGACATAGCGATTACGGATCGAATCGTCATCAGCAACCGAGTACCGTTTGGTGCCGGCGAAGTAGAATTCTTCACCAATTCCATTGATACGAAAACCTCCGGCGTGGATCTCGTGGTCGATTACAGAAACCTCGCGCTAGGGTCCGGTATGTTAGGACTCTCGCTTGCCGGAAATGTCAATCTAGTAAACGAGCGAGATGGCGCTATTCCCCAAGTGGGCGGAACAAACGTGATCGACGCTACGCAGGAAGCGCTCTTCTTCACCTCACGCCCCAAAGAGAAAGCCGTACTCGGTATCACGTACGAAATGGAAGGCTTGGGCCTATCTCTCAACAATACCTATTTTGGCTCAACGGAGTTTCAACAAACGGGCATCGACCCGAACCTGAAAACCGTGTTTGATCCAAAGGTGGTGACAGATATCGGCCTGACGTATAACCTGTTGGAGAATGTCACTCTCAATGCCAACGTCAACAACGTTCTGGATGTTCTGCCCGAGTGGAAGTTCGAAGCATTGAACCCCGCCGGGACAGCTATTTTAGCTGACCCAGCGCAGGTATGGGCACAGACCATGTTGCTCACGTTCAATGGCCGCTATGATGTGATGACGTACGACGGCTACCACTTCAGCCAACTGGGAAGGATTTTTAACCTGGGGTTGACGTATAAGTTTTAACAATACGCCAGAATGAGCCCTGCTGTAAAAACACGGAACACGCGAGAACCTTTCGCGTGTTCTGTGTTTATTGTGAGCAATAACTTGCTTAAACTACTGCACAATCTTCAGCCTGGTGCATAGGTCTTCGGCATCCTTGCGGGATGGCAATGGCCCGGCATAGACGCGGTACCACACGCCGGTCTCACTCAATGTAACTCGCTGGACGAACGCCGGAACGCCCGCGAAGCGCTCTGTGATGCTCGCCTGCTGCTCAGCTTTACTGCGCGTCCTCCACGACGAGACTTGCAATAACCAACCTTTCAACGGCTTCCTGTAATGGATCAAACACAACCCGCCGGTGTTCATGACTGGCGGCTCCGGCGTGATAATAGGAGCGGGTATGGCGCCGGACGGCTTGAGTACAACGCCCTCTGAGAGAATTTGAATCGTCCTTCTACGCGGAAGGATGCGGATATCCGCCGTGCTGCTCAAACCCGGTTGTAGAGCGACATCGTACGATTGACGCTCGACGAAATGGTACTGCGGCAACTGCCCCGCCACCACGCTCATCGTCCAACGCCCCGGCCGCACATCGGTGAAGGTAAATCTCCCTAAGTTGTCGCTGATGCGTCTATGGGATTCGCTACCGTTCGAAATCTCAACAATAATGCCCTGGTATCCGCCTGCATCGACAAGCTGTTGCCGTGCCGTATCGAGCGGGTTTTCTTCCGCAAAATTATACACCGTCACCGTCCCAGTCAGCGATGCGCTTTGCACAACGTTGATATCGACGCGTTCTTCTTCGCCGCCGCGCACAACAAGCTCCATTGGCATCGGCTGTAAGGTAAGCTTGTCTAATCCGATTGTGGCTCGGTCGACGATGAGATACTGCTTCTCAGGCGGCACCGCAGCAAAGAAGAAATTTCCGTTGCGGTCCGTCACTGCCGCTTCCGTTCCGATATTCACCAGCACATTCCCCATTCCCCTGCCGACCGCGTCCACCACTTTCCCGCTCACCGAACCGGACGTTGTGAGCCGTTTGACCGGAATGTTGATCGGAATGAGATACTCCACCGCGTACGCCCGTTCTCTTATTCCGAACGTCGGTGTAAAGTCGTTTTGCTTGCCGCGTACAGCAATTTTGTGGTTGAAGGGAAACTTATGCTCCAGTACAAACTCCAGGGAGTTATATGTTTGCTCAAAACTACCTGTTGTACGGCTGGTATATCCGCCCAGTTGAGCCGTCGTTGACTCGCCCAACGAAAACCACGCCTGCAGTCCGATGGAGTAACGTTTCTGCTTGTCGCCGGTGAGTAGGTTTTGGTCGTCGGTATATTCCAGCGACGCATTGTAGCTCTGTCCCGTTGTGGGGCGGATGGTGGAAAACAGCGCAAACCGTTTCGACGGTGCTTGCTTATTCTGCAGCCGGTCGTACGTTCTACCAAAGTCGGCGTTGGCATACACATCGACGCCCATCAGATTGTAGCCCAGCTGAATTTGAGCTACGTCTTCGACGCGTTGGTATTGCGATGACGGCATTAAGTCTTTTTGCTGCACCCGCCGATAATACACCGAAACAAAACTTGAGTAGCCTGTGCCGATCTGAAAATATTGGTCCTGCGGTGCAGTGAACGCCGTTGTGTCCCGGCGGAGATTTCGTTCTTCGGAGCGCGCGTACGCTTCGAGACGAACGCCCCCGAACAGCGACAAACTGAAATTTGCCGACGCAAAGTTTACATCCCGGTAGTAACCCGAGTATAGGGGATCGGCATGAACATACCGGACATCATAGTGCAGCCATCGTTCGCCGCCATTGAGCCTGAGCGCATACGCATCGCCGCGTTTGCCCTGCGCCTTGCCCATGGCGTACTCGGCATCCACACGTGCGAACTGCCAGCGGTCAACCAACCCGCGAACAGTCGCAATATCGCTGTTTACTCCACCGACGGCAGCTTCAAGCTTCTTGAGGTACTGCACACCGACCTGCTCGCTTTCAGTGACTGCATAACTCACTCCGCCGCCGTACTGTTTTTGGGAGGGGGAATACCATCGCGTTTCATTATAGTATCCCTGAAAAGCAAAATCACCGACGGATACCTTACCGCCCGCCCCGGTTGCGTACCTGCCTAACTCGGTCAGCGGGGTGAGTGCAAAATTTCCGTCACCTGCATATAATTCCAAGCCGCTCCGGCTGTAATGTATGCGGTACTCGTCTTGCTGTCCCAAGATAGAATACTGCTGGGTGCTGGGTCCACGAAACAGGAAATCAATCCGGTCGTCGCCCTTTTCAGAAAAGCTCCCCGAACCGCCGACTTGAACTTGCGCTCTAAGGTCAGATTCCATCCCGACTCCGCGGAGGCTGACGTACACAGGCAGCTCATGATACTGGTCTTCGACTGCGGTTACATTCGGAATAATCTCAACCAAACTTACCGCTTTCGTCGAGGCTTGTTGCTCGTCCGCAAACCGCGCGGACAATTCAAAATTGTGCAGCGTCTTTGTTATGATGCCGGAAGGCGTCGTCACCGTAACAACAACAGATCGCGAAGAACGCGGCGCAAGCTCAACTCTTTCAATATCGAGCTTCATCGGAAAATCAAGCACACTCTGTGCGGAAAGCAGCGCAACGGCGGGCGCGTTGCCCTTGTTGGTGAGGAGAAACTCCACACGGTATGTACTGCCCGCAACAATGAAGCGCGGTTTATCGACCAACTGGATTTCAATTTTACGAACCGCCTGCACGCCGACCCGCAGCGTTACCGTCGATTCATTACGGGGCTTCGCCCGGTCGGACACTGTGTACCGAATCTCGTATCTGCCGGCTGGGACTTCTGAAGAAACGGCAAATGTCAGAAGGCGAACGTCGCTTGCATTGGGTTGAAGTTCAAACGCGGATTCACGAGTAACAGCGCGCCAGCCTGCAGGAAGCAGAAGCTTGGGGTCGTAGGTTTGCTTTCGCGCAGTTCTGTTCGTGATGGTGACTGCCGCCGTCACTACGCTGCCCGGCTTAGCAACAAGCGAATCGCCTGCGTTCGAAATGAGACGAATTCCCTGTGCGTGCGAAAACGAGACACTTCCGCACAAAAGCGCGAAGGCAAAAAAAATCCCGACGCGGTCGGGACGATATGTCATGAGAGTGTTCACGTCCAGCAGAAACAACATACTTAAAACTGCAGTGTGTATTGCGCTCCGAAAATATCCTCTCCCCCTGCGTCGACCACAACGAGCGCCTTGTATGTGCCCGCTTTTACCACGCTCAAGTCGATGGACTGCCGCACCGACGTGCCGGGGTACATGCGATAGCGCGTGCCGGGATACTTGCCGCGGGACACGCCTTGCTGGTCGAACAGCTCAACATACACTTCGGGACGCATGCCGAGTTCGCCCGTATTTTCAATGTCGATTTGAAGAACGCGCTTACCACGCTCGGGCGTAACGAGCTTTGCATCGATGAAATTCACTTTTTTCTGCCCTGTTTGGGCAATGGTCGTCGCTACCTGGATTCCGTACCGGATCGTCTGCATGATGCCCATCTCGTCTTTTTTCTGCGGCGAAGAAGACTCCGGCGATGTCTTCGGCACGCCCTCTACCATCAGCATGCTCCAGTACGTACCGACCAACGGGTTGCCGACGGGAACATTCACCGTATAATTGATGGTCATCGTCGCTTGAGGCGGAATGGTTAAAAACGACGGGTTGAAGGTTACCCATTCGGCATTCGAGCGCGAGTGTGAAGGCGGCGGCGTGCCATAGTCGTTCGTCCCGTCGAACCGGAAGAGATAATCCGTCTGGTATACTTTCGCATCCTGCGGCACGTCGGTATCGTTGCGGACGGTGATCGTGCCTTCATATCGGTCACCTGGGCGCGCATCGCGATCCTGGCTCAGCTCGCCAATGACGGAGACCTGCCCAACGGCAACTAAGGGAACAAAGAGAAAAACTATTTGAAGAATACTTGTCAGTCTGAACAATCTTTGCATAGTGTTTGCCTTTAATGTGTACCTACTGGCGCACAAGCGTGTAGGTTACCGTGTGAACATCATTTCCCATTTCCGCACTGTTACCCTGCGCGAACGTTGCCGACGCGGTATAACGTAGCGTGCAGGTTCTACGAATGTTGCTCCCCGCCGGGATATTGACAACAAAATCAGTTGCCGGCATACCGTTGGTCAGCGTCACTTCCGGCGCTGCAGTGCCAAGCGGCACGCTCTGCGCCAGGGCTTTCAATGTAAACGACTGGCTTGGGCGCGAAGTCTGGACTGTAATCTTCGTCACCCGGTTTTGCCTTCTGTACCGCAATGTTGAAGTCGTGTTTACAACGACAGTCGGCTCTGAGCCGATAACTGCCGTTGTAATTGAGAGCACTGGGTTGCCACCCCGAACTTCTATTTGTTGCGCGGTGGCTTTTTGGAAAAACAGCACGACTGCTATAAATACCATCACGCATAATGTTTTCATGGGTCTCCTTACTGTAGACCATTTGCAACACCCAACTACTGTGCAACGAGCGTATAGGTTACCGTATGCACTTCGTTGCCCAATTCCGCGCTATTGCCTTGCGCGAACGTTGCAGAGGCTGTGTAGCGTAACGTCGCCGTTCTCCACTGGTTAGAAAACCGGGGGATACCCGTGATGAAATCCGTAGCGAGCATGCCGTTGGTGAGCGTTACCTCAGGCGCTGCCGTGCCGCCGTTGTTTTGAATGGTTGAAGCGTAGACTTTTAGCGTAAAGTTTTGCCCCGGACATGAAGTAGAAACTGTAACCTTCGTTATTACAAAGGTCTGCCTCCGGTACCGTAGATTTGAACTGGTATTGACGACGGCGGTCGGTTCAGAGCCAGCTGCCGCGGTGGTAATAGAAAGCACCTGATTACCACCCTGAACATCCATATACTGCGCCTGAGTCGGCAAAGCCAGCACAACCATGAGTGTAAGCAGATATATAATATTCTTCAACATTATTTGCCTCGCCGGACAAGAGTCGTACATCTGAGATTCGTCTGTAAAACCTGCGTCTTTTATTGAACTCTAAACTATTGCGTCGTCACTGTAAAGGTAATGGTGTGTGAATCGGTGCCCGTGCCTTGCGACGCCAGCGCGATGCCGGTGTATTGCAGCGTGCACTCGCCCAAACTCCTGCCGATATTCAGCATAATATCTTGTGCCGTTGTACTTAATGTCGCCTCTGCAGCGGCGGTGCCCTGCGTGGGACTGACCGCAAGCAGATTCAATGCAAACAAGGGCGTGGCAAGGTTCGTTTGCGCGGTAATTTTTCTGCTGCTGCTATTCACGCCCCAGCGGAGTTTGCTTGAGGTGTTAGTTGCCGTCATCTGGTCCTGCCCGGCTGGCACACCTGCACCGGTAATCGTCATGGAAATTGAGCTGATATCCACCGAGACCATCGTAATAGTCGATACTTGCACGGTCACCTGATGGTTATCCGTGCCGTACGTCTGGGCAAGGGCGGGTACAGTTCCACCGATGATAACGAGTACGATACGTAAGAGATACTTGTTCATGGCACTACACTCGTTTCGATTAATTCAGTACTCAACCTGTCAATTTACTCCCCGCTTGTTTGAATGTCAAGAAAGCATCAAGGAGATACATGCTTTTTCAGTATTATGCCGCTAAAACGGCATAAGCTTTTTTCAATACTTCTGCCGGAACGTACGGCTTCTGGATGAAGTCTTTTGCTCCCTCAGACAACAAACTTGCCCTTAGCTGCGGACTCAGGTAACCGCTCGCCAGGATCACCTTCACATTCGGATTGATTTCCTTTATGGTTCTGTACGTTTCCCGGCCGTCGAGTTTTGGAAGACCAATGTCGGTCAGCACAAGCGATACTTCGTCTTTATGCTGGGCGTACGTTTCAATCGCTTCGAGGCCATCCTGCGCTGTCAGGACCGAGTAGCCTTTGCGCTCGAATACGGTTTTCAACAAATTTCGCAAAAGCTCTTCATCCTCCACAACAAGAATCGTTTCGTTGCCGTCGGGAATCTCTGCCGTCTCAACATCGGCTTCCGCTTTCTCAGTAGTTTCCTGTGCTGCAACGGGAAAGTACAATGAGAACGTCGAACCTTTCCCAATTTTGCTTTCGACTTCGATGAATCCGCGATGGCTTTTCACAACACCGTAGACGACTGCAAGCCCAAGACCCGTTCCGTCCCCAACTGCCTTCGTTGTAAAAAACGGCTCAAAGATGCGGCTTCTTGTCAATTCGTCCATCCCGTAACCCGTATCGGCAACGCGCAAAGCCACGTACTTACTTCCATCGGCGTCCTCGATGCGAGAACGGAGCGTTTCGCCGTCTACAATTTCCGTGCAAACCGAAATCGTGCCGGTGCCGCGCATGGCATCTTTGGCATTCACGCACAAGTTAAGCAACGCCTGGTGAATCTGATTGTGGTCTGCTATGACCAACGGAAGCTGCTCAGCGGCAGCAAGTTCGAAATTCACCGTACGCGGGAAGGTATGCTCCAACATTTTTTGCAGCTCGCGAACGACGGCGTTCACGTTCACAGGTTCAAACCGTACATCCGTTTTGCGGGCGAATGTTAACATTTGTCTCACCAAGCTCGCCCCGCGCTCTGACGCCTTCACAATCGCATCCCGGCAATGCGCTACTTCAGGCATCTCCGCAATTTTCCCCTCAAGGGTAGACGCATAGCCCAAAATAATGCCGAGAATATTATTGAAGTCATGTGCTATACCTCCGGCGAGCGTGCCAATGCTCTCCATTTTTTGGGAATGGCGAAGCTGTTCTTCCAATTTTCGTCGGTCGGAAGTGTCGTGAAAACTCCAGACCCGCCCAACACTCTTGTCGTTGATCGTTTGGGGCTTGGAGTATCGTTCAATAATTCTGCCATCCTTGAACTCGATCATATCATAGCTTTCGGCGTCCGGTTGAGCGTACAGCTCTTTCACTTTTTGCAGAAACGCGTCCGGGTCTTTTAACTGCTCCAGCACACATGCAAGCGCTTTGTCGTCGTCCTTCTCAGCCAGCACAGATTCGGGGATACGCCACATCTCAACGAATTTCTTGTTGAAGCTTTGAATTTTGCCATCGTTGTCAACCACCAAAATACCATCAGCGGTCGATTCGAGAGTCGCCTGCAACATCGAGAGCGATTGTTCGAGGTCGGCTTCCGCACGCTTGCGCCCAGTAATATTACGGATAATCGCCATGATGTTTGTGCCTGGCAAGGGGACAAGCCGTGCTTCATAATAGTGCAACGAACCGTTGGGGATCGAATATTCGAAATCGATCACCTGGCCGGTTACCTGAACAAGCTGCAATGCGCGCACAAATACATCGCGGACATCCCCTTGAGAGACATCCTGGATATGCCTGCCGATCAGCCGATTGGGCGGCATCAGAAAATCCGCCGCGCTGCCGCCTTTGCAATCGAGGATGGTACCCTCTTCGTTCAGGACGAAATACAAGTCCGGCAATGCCTGAAAGATTGCGCGCATCTCGGAGTTCGCTTGCAACAGCTCCTGAGAGCTGAGTTCGAGCGAGCGTTCGAGCATTGTCCGGTCGTCGTCAAACTGAGCATACGCCCTGCTGACGTCTTCGATAAATCCACGAATCCCCGTGGACTCTGCATCAAACGCGCCTGCATAACGCTTCAGTTGCCTTTTCAGCAGACTATGTAATTCGGGCAATTCAGCCACTGCTATTCCTCTTTGAAAGCGGTAATCGTCATTGTTTGGTTGTGCAATTCGCACTTGGCATTGGGTGTAAATGGAGAAATCTCGCCATATGAATAAAACCCGGTGAGCACCGTGCCCTCGCCCATAATATCCCGTACGCCTTCGACCTCTTCTTCGATGCGCTGTTTCAGAACCATTTTCCTGCCGACACAGCTGATGAGGATGGCAAGGTCGGGTGAAGAGCTTTGCAGTGCTTGATG
>JAKEEG010000013.1 GCA_022616555.1 Ignavibacteriota bacterium
AGTCACCCCCATTGACAAGAGGCGGGTATGTTGGATGAACGAGATAAAGTTATATCTCAGTTAGAATAATATAACTCTTTATTAGGAAAGATTCAAATCTCCTCCGTCTCATACGCGTAATTCTTACGCAATTCTTTGACAAGATACTCAAAAGCTTCTTCAGGAGTGTCCTTGAAGACAAAAAGCTTAAGGTCTTCACGAGAGATCACTCCGTGATGCACCAATGCTTCGAAGTTCAATACTTCTTCCCAGTAAGCTCTCCCGTACAAAACCACAGTTACTTTCTTTTTGATTTTATTTGTTTGGAGTAGTGTAAGGACTTCCATCATCTCATCCAACGTGCCAAATCCTCCGGGAAACATGACAAACGCCTTTGCCAAATACATAAACCAGAATTTACGCATGAAGAAGTAGTGGAATTCAAAATTCAGCTCCCTTGAAATGTAGTCATTCGGATTTTGCTCAAACGGCAGGCTGATATTCAAGCCAATAGAATTACCTTTTGCCAGGCGTGCTCCCTTGTTGGCAGCTTCCATAATTCCAGGTCCGCCACCAGAACAGACCACGAGCCTACCCTTTCCTTTCAACTTCTTCGACCACTTGGTAAGCAACCTTGAAAGCTTAACCGCATCTTCATAGTATTTAGATAGCTCCAATACTGATCGAGCATTATGAAGTTTTTTCTCTAGACTAGATGATAACTGCTTTTGTTTCTGGGCAGTTTGGCTAAACTGCTTAAAGTTCCTCAGCGCTTCACCACGCGACTTAATTCTAGCTGATCCAAAGAAGACAATTGTATCCCGCACGCCGCTTCTTCGAAATCGATGTAATGGCTCAATAAACTCAGCTAAAATTCTTATAGCTCTTGCATCGGGACCACTGAGAAATTCTTGATTTCTATAAGCTTTTGGTGCTCGGGGAGTGCGTTTTGTCATTTATTGGTAGCTCATGGATGATTGTGATGGTATAATGAGAATTCAACCGGTGCGCGTGGAATCAAAATACATTATCGCTAAGCCAATTGCACAGTTCTTCCAGATATTGCTTATCTATTTTATCGAATGTATCAAATGAAGCGCTATCAACATCGAACACCCCTAATACGTTGTTATTCTTGAGAATAGGTACAACTATCTCAGATTTTGAATCGGGGTCACAGGCGATATGCCCGGGAAACTCATGGACGTTTGGGACGATGAGCGTGGCCTTCGTCGCAGCAGAAGTTCCACAGACACCTCTTCCAAGCGCTATACGGACACAAGCCGGCTTCCCTTGGAATGGTCCAAGGACTAATTCGTTGCCCTTCAGAAAATAAAACCCAACCCAGGAGATGTTCCTAAAAGCCAGCTTCAGAGCTGACGTCGTGTTGGCAAGGTTAGCGATAAGATCAGTTTCACCAGCGACGAGCGATTGTATCTGGGGCAGTATTTCTTTGTAGATACCCTGTTTTGAGGTAGATGCAATAGTAACAACTGTTTCCATAGTTAAATTAGTAGACTGCCGCTAAACTGTTATATTAACCTGAATTGACTGAGCATCCTTCAAGATAAACAGATGCGTTTGGTCACTCATGTTCGACTTTATGTACCCAAGTGCATGGAACTGATTCCCATCGCTCTCTCCTCCCACAGTTGTCGCCAATCCTACTTCCTCTTTGGAGTTAAAGATGGGAGTAGGCACCGTCTCAGGTCGTGCTCCCAGTTTGAGCTTGGATAGTCGCTTTTGGACCTTCTTGTACGTATCGAGCCGGGCAATGACTTCTTGTCCGATATAACATCCCTTGGTGAAGCTGATAAGATCGACCAAGCCAGCTTCCATCGGATTGTATTCTAACGAAAGCTCACTTGGGTGTCCTGGAATACCATGCTCTACACGGAATTGGGTAAAGTAATCATTACTAGCAATTATATATCCATCATCGTGCAAACGCGCGAGTACTTCGTCTTTACCCGATCTTGCAGCAAGCACGTGATAGAGTAACCCTTCGCCGAGTCGTTCGGTGAACTCGTAATCGTAAGTTGGCGTTTTACTCAGTGCATTCTGACCACCATAAAGCAGAAAATGTGAGAAAGACCCAGTTAAGTTTTCAACTGCAGCATCTTCCATGATTATGTATTTCTCCAGCCACGCACTCAGCGTTTCTCCACCGGTAGTATTGCCAGCGAGCAGCAAATCCGAGTCGCTTATTTTGACAACCGAGATAACATCAACGATTTTTCCTTTTTCGTTTGTGAGTACTGTTTGGACGGATTTACCTACTTCAAGTTTAGCGACGTCATTTGTTGATATCCGCTGGAGTAGGTCAAGCCCATCCTTCCCCTTTAAAGCGACTATGGAACGCTGCGAAACATCAAGGACGTAATTTCCCTGAAGTTGGTCATGCCCTCGGATGGTATGTGATTCGGTTGCCTGCGTCATATCGTATATTATTTTACCAATCGAATTACTGTGATCTCAACTGGCGCTTGAAACCGTATCGGAGCGAGTGTATGGCCTAAGCCGTTGTTGACGCTAACAAGCATGTCTCCCACTTCATAAAAGCCGGTGAAGTATTTAGTCTCAAAGCGTGATGGGGCAACAAGAAACATACCGGGTATTCCGAATGCAATCGCTCCGCCGTGTGTATGCCCGGCAGTAAACAGATGGTAGCCCTGTTGTTTCGCGTAATCGACTAAAAACTCCCGTGGTTGATGCACAGTAAGGATTTTATAACTGCCATTCCCGTTCTTTAACGTATAGAGTATCTCATCTTCCCCCGGACGCTGACGGTACGTATAAACTAATCCGGTGATTGTTACCGGAGTTTCGTTGATGGTGAGCGTAAGGCTTGAATCCTCCAATACAACAAATCCTGCGCGCTTCATGCCATCGATAATCGGTTGCTTCCCCGAAAACATGTCGTGGTCGCCAATCGCGGCCGCCTTCACATACTTGGCATTGAGTTCTGCGAGCACATTTATTGTCGATTCAACATACTTCGGTCCGGAGGTGACAACATCTCCACCGAACAGTATGATATCCGGGTTTAACGAATTGGCTTTTTCGACTAAGGATCTGATAAAATCCGGCGTCGTCCTTCCGTCGCCCTGCACATCCGATACCTGCACGATCGTCACGCCGTCAAGAGCGGCAAAGTGCTCGGGGAGTTGCACCGAGCGTTCGTTCACTCTAATGACCCATGTATTGGCAATAATGGAGAGAAAAGTATAGCAGAAGCCGAAGACATACAGCGCCGCGATCACTTTCGGTTCAAATACCTGCCAGTCGATTGTTTTCTTGCCTAATGCGTATCGGACAAGAGTTTTAGCCAGCTTCCAGAAAATAATCAAAAAGAAAGTCTGCGCAGTAATGACTAATGAAAACCAAAACGGATAAACGATGAAATAATCCAGTAATCTGTTTTCTCCAGCCAATGCTTGCGTAGCCGGTCTGCCACCCAACCATACCGCAACCAGCGCCACAAGCGGAAGAAGATTGGCATAACACGAAACCAAGACGAACCAAAGCCTGGCTTTTTTCCGGTTCCAGTTCCACAGTTTTCCGCCGGCGTTCAGTATCTGTTTGGTGTTGAAATAATACATCCCGAACAGCGGTACAGCCAAAATTAAAGCATAGCGAAAAAACCAACCCATAGACTTTTAACCTCGTTCTCGTTTATACAAGTAGGCAAATTCGGCGTATCGGCTTTCTTTCTCACCCGTATTGACCGTATATTTCGAGCCGCTCCAGATGCTTGCCGCTCCGTACTCGCCGCGCTTATTAATTGCATAGAAGTTCACGTTGAAATTCGGCCTGCCATTTGCATCCTTTAATCGCTTCATTTTCGTTTGCCGTGCAATGCGTTCACAAGCCTGTAAACAGGCTTGTTCAGGTGACTTTCCCTGGCGCATGTATTCGACTATCATAACACTACTGCAGGAAAGAAGGTTCGCCTCTCCCCTGCCTGTTGAGCCAGCTGCACCGACCTCATTATCGACATACAATCCTGCACCAAGAATTGGTGAGTCGCCAACCCTGCCCGGAATTTTCCATGCTAAGCCGCTCGTCGTCGTGACTCCGGAAATATTTCCTTTCAAATCGAGGGCATTGCAATTAATTGTCCCGGTATTCCTTATTGCAGATTTAATTCCCTCACCGATGTCGATCGAGTCGATGTCGTTCGCCGGGAGCCAGTCGTCTTCCTTGCTTAAATTTTCTTTCCACTTGAGCCATGCTTTACGAGATTCTTCTGTCAACAAGTCCTCCTCTTTGAATCCGTGAGCCCGCGCAAACCGCAGAGCGCCCTCTCCAACAAGCAACACGTGGTCTGTCCTTTCCAACACGAGTTTCGCTACTCGGGAAGGGTTTTTGATATTCCGCAGTGAGGCTACTGCGCCACCGCGCCCAGTGGGGCCATGCATCACAGACGCGTCCAATTCCACAACGCCGTCTTCATTCGGTAAACCGCCGTAGCCGACGGAATTATCATTTGGGTCATCTTCAACGATGTTCACTCCTGAAACTACAGCATCCAGCGCATCAACACCCTGCTGGATCATCTCCATTGCTTTAGCCGTCGCTTTCATTCCATTGGAGCTCGCAATCACAACCGGCTTGAACCCCTGTTGAATCCTGGACTGAGGGGTCGCTGATTCAGCTAATGAGCTTCCAATAGTTGCTGTTATGCCTACCGCTGTAGCAGATTTAAGAAAATCTCGTCGCTTCATGGTAATGTGCATAATTCTCCTTGCGATATGCGCTTAGTTTGATGATTTCATCATTTCGTGTTTTCCGCCAAAAGCCTCCCCTGCGGCAAATATTTTTTAGCAATTTTTGCGACGACGGTATAGTTTGGGTCAACGACTTGAGCTACATCTACCTCACCAACTTGAGAGCAGAGCTGATAGGCATCCATCATGTCCATGCCATAATCATCCACAAGCCACATCACCAATTCTTTATAGGCAATTCTGAACGCGTCTTCAAGCGGTCGATAACTCCCTGTGCTCATCAGGTAGTCATCGTTTTCTACCCGCGGCCACGGAATAGTCCGCCCTTTGATTAAATCGATTTTTAGCTTCACATTCAAGGCAGATTCTACAGCCGTCCCCACGATCTCTCCCTCACCTTGCGCTAAATGTCCATCTCCGAACTGCAGGAGTGCGCCTTCAACATTTACAGGCAGATATACCGTTGCGCCTTTACGGATGTGCCAGTAATCCATGTTCCCGCCGAAAGCTTCTGGTGTTACGGTCCTGCGCGATTCGCCGCGCTGTGGCGCGGTCCCAATCCCGCCGAAGAATGGCGTCATCGGGATTTCAAGTTTGTGTTTGCCTAACATTGTGCTTACGGTGCCTTTTTGCTTATCAACTGTGTACCACCAAACCTTTTCCGGAAGGTTTGGCGTGAGCAACGCCGTGTATTCAGTACCTGTCATAGAGCCGAAGCCGGGATAATGCGAACTAATGGCATAATCCCGCGCGGGCTGGAGGTCAATAATATGAACGGCGAGGATGTCGCCGGGTTTCGCACCTTCGATATAAAACGGACCCGTTTGAGGGTTATCGCGCCCTATGGGAGCAACAACCGACGGGATATCGGTTGGCTTCTTCACAGAACCATCGTAGCAATCTTCTGTCCATGTTTCTATAATCGTTCCAGGCTTTAAGGACATGACGGGCGGATGGCCGCCGAAGGTATAACGCAGCTCGTCATGCTTAGGAATGTACTTAACGGTCTGGGCCGAAGCACTGATCAAGCAGAGAAATAAGGCTGCCGTAATCACTTTTAGCATAGAACCTCCTTCGAGTAAATGAGTCTAATTGCTAATACTACAATTACTTATATCTGCTTTGAAGGAATTTTCTTAAAGCACTAAACGAGGAAAAAATTCTTGACGTACATCCTAGTACCCAGCCCGGAATGTTACGCTTTTGCATTTTTGTGACCATGTACACAGGTTTACCGAAGAACTTTGCCAACGTGATTTCACCCTTCGTGCCTGCTCCCGCGGCGGCACTTCGATTCCAATAGCATACCACATAGTCTGTTTTGTAGGCGATTTCGTTGCTATCTATCTCTACCAAAGCTGCGACGATTTTTGTGTATTTACTAATGTTGGAAGATTTTAATTTTCGAAAATTGGCTTTCGTAAGCCGTCTCGCGGCAAAATATGCATTACTTGTTTCGTTTGGATTAAAAACTGAATGCCCTAAGTTTTTCTCAAGCCATACCTGCATCTCATTACGCCATTCTGCGCCCTCCCCCTTCGCGTACTCCATGCCGCCCGATAAATATGCGCGCAGTTTCTTACGCTTCACTCGCCCTCCGCAAGAATGTAGCAGTATGCATAAGCTCTATGTTCATGCCTTCCTTCAGTAATCCGTATTGTATTTGTGCCAGGCAACCGGGGTTACCCGTTACGATGATGTCGGGGCGAATTGATCTAACATGTTCCAGTTTACGAGCTAAAAGCCTCATAGAATCGTCGTAACGCGTGATGTTATAAATCCCGGCGCTCCCGCAGCACCATGTCGATTCAGGAAGCTCAACGAATTCGACCCCGCGCGCGGCTTTAATAAGTTCGCGAGGCTGACGACTGATTTTCTGAGTGTGCACGAGATGACAGGCATCGTGGTAGGTAACACGTTTATCGCGGAAATACTCTCCCGCCGTTTTAAATCTAATCTCATGAAGGAATTCTGTGACATCCCTGACTTTCGAGGATAAATCTACTGCTGGTGCTGTAAGCAACGGATCATCTTGGAATACGTGACCATAATCTTTCATAAATGCACCGCAACCTGCTGAGTTCATAACGATGGCGTCAATGTTAAACTTTGAGAAAGCCTCTACATTCTTTCGTGCTAATTCGCGGGCCGTTTCACGATCACCGTTATGCGCCTGCAAAGAGCCACAGCATACTTGTGTGTGAGGCATCACGACCTCGCACCCGTGCGCACGGAGCAATTCTATCGTATCAGTATTGACGTCAGCATAGGCAACATCCATAATACAACCGGCGAGGAAACCTACGGTAAATCGCTTCTCGCCGTATGGCTGAACAATTTCCGGATAGCGTTGGGACGATGGACGATCGGAAATGGTTGGTGCTAACTCCTGAATCTCATGCAGAGAATCAGAAAATAACCGCAAAATTCCAGTTTTTTTGAGGAACCATTTTATGCCAAAATCATCATAAAACTTCAACAGTCGTGCAAGGATTCGTATGCGTGTGGGCTGAGAAAATACCCAGCCGAGTATAAACTTTTTAGTAAGCGTGCTAAACGTACTCTCATGCCCTTGTTGGAAGATCTGCGCTCGTGCTGACTCAACAAGTGACCCATACTTCACGCCTGCTGGACAAGCTGTTTCACACGCTTGGCAATCGAGGCAGAAATTCATTTCATCGACGAATCCTTGAGTAATAGGTAGATCGCCATCAGCGACAGATTTGATAAGGCGAATCCGTCCGCGCGGCGATGATTTTTCCTGGTTTGTCAGTGCGTACGTCGGACAATGCGGCAAACATAATCCGCAGTGCATACAATTGACGATGAAACCGTAGTCAGGTACATCGGCGCCGTGAAATGAAGATGTCGTCGGGTTTGTGTTTGCGATCATGCGGTCGCGGTTTAACGGAATTTTCTGAACGGAAGTACAAGTCCCAACCCGGCTACAAATCCCCCGATATGCGCCCACCATGCAACTCCGCCCATTCCTGCGGTTTCTGGGCCGAGTGAAGCCAACCCATTAAAGAATTGTAGAACAAACCACAGTCCTAGAACAACTAACGCAGGTAATTCGGCCACTTGGAGAAAGAAAAATATCGGTATTACGGTAACAACGCGGGCACGCGGGAACATCAACAAATACGCGCCGAGTACTCCGGAAATCGCGCCGCTTGCGCCAACCGTCGGAATCGGTGAGTTAGGCGAAATGACAATATGAGCAACGGTTGCACCTAGCCCGCACAAAATATAAAATAGCGCATATCGGCCGTGCCCGAGCTTATCTTCTACATTGTCGCCAAAGACCCAGAGATAGAGCATGTTGCCGCCTAAATGCAAAAAGCCTCCATGCAGGAACATAGAACTAAACAATGAGATGAGGACTCCCCCATTGAGCGACATTTCTGAAAATGCTGTCGATACTGTATTTGGAACGACGCCATACACATAGAAAAATGATTCAAGCTCCGGCCCGAGCGAGAGTTCGTAAAGAAATGCCACAACATTCAGAACAATAATGCTGATGTTGACGACTGGGACTCTGTGAGTGGGGTTTTTATCTTTCAGAGGTATCATTTTTGGAAAAGGACAATTCGATTAGTGTTCGTCCCATGCTTGTTATTTTTAATTCCCCATATATTTGCAGTTTTTGTGAATAACTGTTTGTTGATCAAAATTGCTTTGCAGGTAAAACCAGCTTTCAAGCCGACCGGTACCACATATTCATCCAACTTCACATTGCCTTTCCGTACTTCGCCTACTTCAAAGGCGACATATCCACCGCGTGCGGTAATTCTGAATAATTCTAAAAAAACTTTTAGCATCTCAGCGCTCCACTCTTCCACTGTATGTGACATGGTGATATTCTTTGCGACTTCGGCATCATCTATGCCGTTGAACCAGCATCTCAACCAATTGTCTTTGGAATATTGAACGATGTTGAGGAACGGCGGCGATGTAACAGTCAGCCTAACGGACTCATCGGCGATATGCAATGTGAGATGTGCGCTACTGGAGGATAACTTTGCCGATTTCCCGGCTGCATTGAGCGAAGTTATCTGTTCAGGTGATAGATTTCTCAATAGCGAACGTGATTTTCGTAATATTAACTCTTTGACATTCCGATATTCCGGTTTTTGTCTTCGCAGTTTATTGATTTTTCGCTGGCTCCCGGGTGAGGTAGCTTGGTTCGGGGGCAGCGTATATACGGAGAAAAATCCACTTGAATGCCCCGTTAGCCGATTCGTCGCTACCATGCGGATCCATTTATCGATTGCATCCTCTTCACCGGCGTTACTTCTGCGTGCAAGGTAACGCTTGAGTGAAACTATTTCGCTGAGTGTTTTAGCCTGGAAGAACATGGATAAATCGATGTCTGATTTGCTATCTTGTATGAGACGGATAGAGGACAGTCGCTTCTCAACTTCATTGAGTGGAGGAACATTAAGTCGTGGCGCTGTAAAAATTGTGCAAAGTGGGTTCACATCATTGCCGATAACGTTGCGCCCGAGCAATGCCGCCTCGATGATAGTCGTTCCGCGTCCCATATAGGGGTCGTACACGATGTCCCCAGGTTCGGTATATTGTTCTATGAAGTATCGCGGCAAATGAGGTTTGAAACAAGCACGGTACGAAACCTCGTGAATGGAAGAAGCCTGTCGCTGTCGAGAAGTCCAAAATTCAGAAACAGAGGTTGGAATAGTTCTCGTACTTAGGTCGAGCTTTATGAGCGTATTCCGTTCTTGCTTTATTTGTTGTGCTATAGACGGCATCTGTTAGTAACGAGTCTTACGTAAACGCACCCATTTCCAAAAACCTTTTGAGTTGGTCTTGGTTCTTCGGCATAGGACCTTCACACCGCGGCTTCACATCAAAAATTTTACCGGGATTGAGTACGCTATTGGGATCGAGTGTTCCTTTGAGTTTACGCATCATTTCTATGGCTGCTAAGCCGGTCTGGTGTTCAAGGAATTTCTTCTTTGCGAGTCCGGTGCCGTGCTCTCCGGTAATTGTGCCGCCCAGTTTGATTGCCTCGGTGTAGATTTCTTCAAATGCTTTCTCAGCGCGGTGAATTTCATTGCTATCGCGTTCATCTGTAAGGCATGTGGGATGCAAATTGCCGTCACCGGCATGGCCGAAATTGCCAAATGTGAGATTATGCCTCTGCGTAATCTGTTTAATTTTATCGAGCATCGGAGCTACTTCGCTGCGCGGGACTGTCGCATCTTCCAGAATGGTTGTAGGTTTTACGCGTGCCAGCGCAGCAAAGGCTGAACGCCGTGCTGCGCGAAGTTTATTCGCTTCCTTGGCATTAGATGCCACTCTGACCTCGCGGGCGTTGTGCTTTTTGCATAATTCTATAATTTTGTCAGCATCTTCAGCAACGACAGAAGGCCTTCCATCGACCTCGATGAGAAGAATTGATTCAAGCGAAGTTGGCAATCCTAAATGAGCGTAATCTTCCACGCATCTGATAGTCGTATTGTCTAGAAACTCCAACATAGCTGGAGTGATCCGTGAAGCGATAATATCGGAAACAGTTTCAGCCGAGTCGCTTAACTTATCAAAATATGCCAGCATTGTTTTGGATGTTTCCGGCTTTGGCATCAACCGGACGAGTATTTTCGTAAAGACGCCCAATGTCCCCTCGGAACCGACTAGAACATCCCTGAGATTATAGCCGGCGACATCCTTCATTGATTTTCCGCCAGTCAACATAACATCGCCGTTTGGAAGAACAACCTCTAATCCCATAACATAATTTTTGGTAACGCCGTACTTCAAACCGCGTAACCCGCCGGCGTTTTCTGCTACATTGCCTCCCAAGGTGCAGATGGTTGAACTACCGGGGTCGGGTGGGTAAAATAACCCAAGAGATTCCACCGTTGAATGCAACGTTGCGGTAATGACCCCCGGCTCAACCCAGGCAGTGAGGTTTTGCTGGTCGATTTCAAGTATCTTATTCCAGTGGTTCATGAGCAGTACGACGGAGTTTTCTACCGGGATAGCGCCGCCACTCAGTCCCGAGCCGGAGCCCCGAGGCACTACAGCGAACCCATCCTCATTTGCCAAGGTAAGAATCTTTGAAATGTCGTCAGTGGAACGCGGGATAAGCACCGCGTCAGGTGATTTCGAAATAAGCTGGGTGCCGTCGTACGAGTAAGCGATCTTATCTTCAGGCGAGTCAAGAAAATTGCCCTGCCCGACTATATTTTTGAGCTTCACGAGGGTGCTGGCGGGAATCATTTTGCCAATAAGATAGTTTATTAAGAACAGAGAAGCAATGTTTTGAGTTGTTTTTGCTGACTCCGTGCTCACTTTCATTGCCTTGATAATAAATCGTTCTGAAATCCAATTGGTGAATGAATGACTAACCCATGGTTAGCAATTTCCTTGTCAGCAGTCCTGTTGCTTGCATGCACGGGGTGCGGGGAGAAAAAAGACGAATCCTCATCCAACCAACTTCCTGAAAATCATACTTCGCTGAGTCAAGGGGCAGCCGCGGAGAGCACCCTTCTTATTCGCGATAGCGTTGATGAGCGCGGCAGGCCGTTACCCCCACTTCCGATCGAGGAAATGTCCCGCGCGCAGCTCACAGAATACAAAAAATTGCTCACCGAGAAAGGTTTTTACACATGCTGCATTGAGCCCAGTTGTCGAATGTGCTTATTTGAGTTTGAAGAATGCCCATGCCAACATAACGTCAAGAAAAACGAAGGCGTTTGCGGCGAGTGTTATGAGGGCTGGCAAGTTGGCAAGGGCAATCTACGCGGCGTGAAGTCTCAAGATATCAAGAAACTGGATGAATAACCCGTGCGGAGCGTGGTGGACAATGCTCCGCACGAAGTTGGGCTCAAGCAGCCTGCTTCTCGATTGGAACATTAATGAGGTTTCCCCACTCTGTCCAAGAGCCGTCGTAGTTCCTAACATTGGGATACCTCAACAGGTATTTCAATACAAACCACGTGTGTGCTGACCGCTCACCTATGCGGCAGTAGGCAATCACTTCCGTCAGATTGTTTGTTAATCCTTTGCCTTCATAGATGGCTCGTAATGCCTCAGCTTCCTTAAACGTTCCGTCGTCATTGACTGCCTGCGACCACGGGATATTTTTCGCACCCGGAATGTGTCCACCTCGCTGGGCGCCCTCAGGCAACCCCGGAGGCGAAAGGATTTTCCCAGAGAACTCATCCGCCGAGCGAACATCAACCAAACTGTGCTTCGCGCTATTTAAGATGTTGAAAACATCCTCGCGCTTGGCACGGTACTCGGGATGAATATCATCGACGATATACGAAGTCCGGGGATATTGCGGAAGCACGGCACTCAGTGGCTTCGTCTCCGCTAACCACTTCTTCTTTCCACCGTCAATCAAACGAACATCGGGATGGCCGTAGTATTTCAACAACCAGAATGCGTATGCTGCGAACCAATTGTTATTGTCGCCGTACAGCACAATAGTTGTTTCGCGGGTTATCCCTGAAACGCTGAGCAGCTCTTCAGCCTTTTCTTTGCGGATGATGTCGCGCTGCACTTGGTCCTGCAACTGTGTTTGCCAGTTCCAGCCAACCGCTCCCTCAAGATGTCCCTGCTGATATTGAGTAGTATCAACATCAACTTCGACAAAACGAATGTTCCTGTTGTTGAGATGTTTCGAAGCCCAGTCCGTTGAGACAATGACCTCTTCATGCGCATAATTATTTCGACTCATATATTCTCCTGCAATTAAGTTCAAGTTTATGTTTGAGTTTAGAGGTTTCAGCATACACCACGTTCAACGACTGTTTCGCAATGCGAAGCTTGAAGGATCTCCACGCTGCCAGCTTGTGCAAAGAGCTGCATGAATTTCTCCAAGGTGCTTTGCTGTTGTGCTTCGGCAATCAGATACAACGTATGCTTGCCGTTGAGAACAGCTTCGCCGTGTATAGTAATGCCGAATTTACCCGCGTTTTCCGCCGCGAGGTGCGCCAACAGTTGCGGCGCAAATTCTTTATTCCCCGCTGGACACGCTTCTGCAGGATGTTGATGCTTGACAACGAATAATGACATGATGAACTCCTTCGATGACCATGAATAAATGCCCTCTCCTTATACGACGTTTCACAGGAGAAGGCCTTTCGATTAACTTGTCATCGGAGGCTCTTCATATGCAATCCGTCAAGGAGATGGATGAAATGATTGATATGGTTTGGGACAACAATAAGGGACGATATAGTATATGCTGGTAATCATACGTGGTGATGAATCAATACTATGTCAATACCTCGGAAGAGATTTGTCAATTTGTAATGCCCACTCATCAATGCCGCCCGCGAGATTGGCGACCTTTCGATAGCCTAGCTCGTTTAAGAATTTTACTGCTCGCGCGCTTCTTCCACCGTGGTGGCAGTGGATAATGATTTCGCGCGATGAATCCAGCTCGTTGACACGGTTTGGCAGTTCGCCGAGAGGAATCAACACACCGCCGATGTTGACGATTTCGTACTCGTGCGGCTCGCGAACATCGACAACGACCACATCCTCCCCTTTCTTGAGTCGCTCATCCAACTGTTGAACTGTTACGTGCGGAATACCTGCAATTTCCTCTCCCTGCACATGGACTCGGACGCCGCAAAATTGTTCATAGTCGATTAGTTCGCGGATTGTTGGATGGGTTCCGCAAACCGGGCAGTCGGGGTTCTTGCGAAGTTTAACCTCCCGAAATTTCATCGATAGTGCATCGACTAAGAGCAAGCGTCCAACGAGCGAGCTACCAATACCCACAATCAACTTGATCGCCTCTGTTGCTTGGATTGTACCGATGATTCCCGGCAAAACGCCAAGCACGCCACCTTCAGCGCAGCTTGGAACAAGTCCCGGCGGCGGCGGTTCGGGATATAAGCATCGGTAACAGGGACCTCCTTCAGTCGCAAACACTGATGCCTGGCCTTCAAACCTGAAAATACTGCCGTACACGTTAGGCTTTCCCAGCAACACACTGACATCGTTGACAAGATATCGTGTGGGAAAATTATCTGTCCCATCGATCAGGACATCGAAATCTTTGCAAATGTCTAGAGCATTGTCCGAGCGAAGTAGAACGTCGAACGTTTGCACATCGACGTGGGGATTAATGCCGTTGATTCGGCTTTTAGCTGCTTCTAATTTCGGCTTACCGACATCTTCACTTGAGAAAATCACCTGCCGTTGAAGATTTGTTGAATCAACAACGTCGAAATCCACAAGCCCGATTCTCCCTACGCCGGCAGCAGCAAGGTACAACGACAGAGGCGATCCGAGTCCGCCTGTTCCGACAAGCAGTACGCTTGCCGCTTTCAATTTCTGTTGACCCGTCAATCCGACTTCAGGCATGATCAAATGTCTGCCGTACCTCCGTATCTCTTCATACGAGAGCTTTGCATCAGCGCCTGCTGCGCGGGAAGTCATGTTTTCTCCCCTTTCCCACCAGCTATAGATGGAATAATGCTGATGACATCTTTTTCGGTGACCGGTGTATTCTCTTTCTGGAGATATCGTATGTCTTCATCATTCACATACACGTTGACAAAATTTCTCAATTTGCCGTCATCGCTGTACAGATGCTTGCGAAGTCCGGAATGTGTCGTGGTGAGGTGATTCATAACTTCGCCGACGGTTGTTCCTTCAAGAACGACAATGTCGTTCTTGCCCGTGTAAGAGCGCAAGGGTGTGGGAATTAATACTTTTACGGCCATTTTTAAAATCTCCTATTCTGCGCGGTGATATTCGACTTTTTGTTTTATCACAACGAGTTTTTCCTCATCAAATCTTGAGCGGTCATCTTTTAGTACCCACGACGTTACCGCTTTCGGCTTACCGCCCTCGACCGCTACGATGAGATACGACCAGTACGGCAACGCGTGCTCAAGGTCGAATCCTGATGGGCGAGCCGCGTGGTCTGGATGTGAATGATACAGCCCAATGATTTCTAACTTTTTCTTGTTGGCTACTGACTCCGCCGCTTTATATTGTTCCGGCGAAATGAGATACCGCCGCTCTCGCTCATCTTCCTTTGAATTCGGTAATACGATGATTTCGAGCACGTGTTTTGCGCTTCCATCGTCTTTCCCCAACAGCACGCCGCAGCACTCTTCAGCATATGCCTGCTGAGCCAGTTTGTTGATTTGTTCAAGTATGTCGGTATCAATGTTAATCATGCACTAACCGCATTTGACCAGGGTTGTTCCGAAAGATACTTAGTCCCGCTGTCGGGAAAAATCACCACGATGACCCCTTCTTTCACCGTCTCCGCGACTTCGATTGCGGCGACGAGCGCTGCCCCAGAGGAATTACCAACGAGTAGTCCTTCTTCCCTTGCGAGAAATTTTACCAGCTCAAATGCATGTTCTGTTGAGACCTCGGCTACCCTATCCGCTAATCGGCTGTCGTAGATTCCCGGAACGAGCGCGGTCGGCAAGTGTTTTAAGCCTTCCAGCGCGTGAAGCGGCGAATCCGGTTGAACAGCGATGCACTGAATGCCCTGCACTAACTCTTTCAGCCTCCTCGCAGTCCCTACAAATGTTCCCGTTGTTCCGAGTCCGGCAACGAAATGAGTAAGCCTTCCGTTAGTCTGCGCGTAGATTTCGCTCGCCGTTGTCAAATAATGAGCCTGCCAGTTAGCCGGATTATTATATTGGTCAGGGTAAAAGTACTTCTCAGGATTGTTATTCACAAGCTCTATGACGACGTGCTGAGCGCCGTCGGTCCCTTCCAGCGGGTCGGTCAGTGTTATTTCAGCGCCGTATGCCCTGAGGATAGCCAGACGTGCCTTGCTGGCGTTAGCAGGGATTGCTAACTGGACGCGGTAACCGAGCGCTGATCCTATCATGGCGTAGGCTATTCCTGTATTGCCGCTCGTCGCATCGATCAAGATTTTCTCAGGCGTAAGTAAGCCTCTTTGCTCGCCATCGCGAATCATGTGCAGAGCAGCACGGTCTTTTACCGATCCGCCGGGGTTAAACCATTCCGCCTTGGCATAGATTTCCACATCGGCGTTATGATGAAGTCTCGCAGCGTGGCGAAGCCTCAACAAAGGCGTATTGCCGATATGAGCAATAAACGAATTTTTGTGCAACGGTTCCGTTGCAGAACGAATATCCAGCATACGTGAAATGCTAAGAGTTTGAAAAAGAGAACTTATGAGAATCGTACTACCGAACAACAATACTGCAGGGCGTCGTTATGAACGACAACAAGCGGAACAACAACAGCAGAGTGCTGTGGGAAATACCTGGGTAAACAATATGGAAGCATTCAATGGCATTAATGTATCTGAGTTAATATACAGAGCTCAGGAACAATTGTCAAGTGCCATTACAGGCCAAGGCGTTCCGAAGATCCTCGCATTGCATCAATGACAAACTGTATATGTTCTTCAAGCGGTATGCCTAATTCAGCAATACCAACGTTGATGTCTTCCCTGCTTACATTTTTTGCAAAGCCCTTATCTTTCAGTTTTTTCTTGACGGAAGAAACTTCGAGGTCGGCGATTTTATTAGGGCGAATAACTGCGCACGCCGTAATGAAGCCGCATAGCTCGTCGCAGGCAAAGAGTGTTTGCGCCATTTTGGTGTCGCGCGGGACACCGGAGTATGTCGCATGTCCTAAAATCGCGCGCCGAATTTCTTCCGAATATCCCTTCTCTTTCAGTATTTCAGACCCTTTCATGGGATGGTCAGGCGCGTTGGGATACATTTCATAGTCGAAATCGTGCAAAAGACCGACGATAGCCCATTTTTCTTCGTCTTCGGCAAATTTTTTCGCATAAGCGCGCATTGCTGCCTCAACGGAATACATATGTTTGCGCAGAGCTTCGTTTTTCGTGTTCTCGTGCATGAGTTGGAGCGCGTCGTTGTAGTTCATTGTATCCTTTTTGGTTTGAATGATTTAGGTATATGAGGAAAATTCTTAGAAAAATCAAGAACGCGCGTAGCTCTCCACCTGCACTCGTAAGCGCGTCAGAAGGACCTCTGAAAGTGGGTGATTTTGATGTGCGATATATTTTTTTTATCACAGAACGCAGACTGAAGCCTGCGGCTACCAACTTAAATCCTTTCTTTAAAACCCTAATCTCGGAGACGTCTGCCTGCAGGTAGGCAGGTTTGCGCTGGGCAAAGAGATAGAGACAGCGCCCGGACGCGAAAGAGAGGTACTCCGACGCCTCCGAGTTAGGATAGAACGCAGATTTCACCGATTCGCGCCGATTCGTACGCCAAAATGATTGCACGGGACTAGTATTGTGCAATCATTGAAAATTTCCGCACCCGCGGAAATCTAAGTGAATCTATGAAATCAGCATAATGCAATATACACAACGGCTATAGGTTTGCGCAATACAAGTTTTGTAATTTGTTTGTACAATTTTGGTAAAAAGATTGTACAAATTTTGTAACGGGTTTGAAGCCCGACATTTCGCCGCCCGAGCGCTCGCAAAATGTCGGACTTCTCGTGCGGGTTTTGTAATATTTACAATAATATAATATTAATGAACGCCAATATACACAGGAGAAAAGCGCTTGTCAACTCGAATTTTAGAATAACTTTACTCGAAATTTAGAATTTGTTTCTGGTAACATCAGAAAAATTGCTCTCTTTCCGAGTGTTTCAACTCAGCGAAAGAAGCTTTATATTGCAGTGTCATCATCAAAAGGAAGAGAAATGGAAATCGTTAATTCTAATCTTGAGAAGTACCTCGCAGATATTATTCCCGACCGCGACCCAGTCCTGACCGACATGGAAGAGTACGCCGCGAGCAGGGAGTTTCCCATCATTGGTCCACTAGTG
>JAKEEG010000014.1 GCA_022616555.1 Ignavibacteriota bacterium
AATCCAACGTTACGGAGAGGAGTTGATTCAACGATTACCCCACGAGCCGCAACCGCCTTTGCCAGTTCCGCAAGAATGGAAATACCCAACTGTTCCCGCTCTGTCGAATAGAGCGCGCTGGCCTGAAAGCTTGCCGTTACGGAACGGCTGATGGAACGAAACTGCGGAACAAGGACGACGCCCTCATAGTCGCCGCCGACAATCGACTGATAGACTCTCGCGGCGGAATCGGGATTGAGACGGTACAAAACGCTGATCTCCAGTTCGATCGTGAGTCCTTCACGCGAAAGGACTCGCATGGTTTCCTTGTGCTCTTTTGTTTGGACAGAATATTTATGAATCCGCGCAAAAGGGTTGACAATATTCACGCCTGCGGGCAGCGGGCGATCATTGACAGTGCCCAAAAAATCCACCACCCCGACGTGCCCCGCAGGTACGACAGCGAAACACTGCGATAGAGCGACAATCGCAAAGAACACCATCACCACCAGGGCTATATTGGACGTCGTACGGTACATCGCGTTAACAAGCATCCGTTTCTTTGCAGTTTGCCATGCAAAAAACGCAACAACGACAACTACCACACTCAGAATAAATAACATAACAGCCTCCTTTCAATAACGTGCAAAAAAACATTAATAGGACATTGAACCCTCGCAAGAGGTTCCCCTGTCCTATCTTTTATTTCAATCTGAAATCGGAAATTCCTCTGAAGGAGTCCCTTTGGCAGAATTCCTTTATTCCGCACTCATCATTCTGCACTCCCTGCCTACCGGCAGGTAGGCGCATTCAACATCAGCCTTCCCCGCGCCGCACCGTGAATCGGAACGTGCTGCCTTTGCCCATTTCGCTTTCCACCCAGATGCGCCCCCCGTGCGCTTTGATGATCTCCGAACAGATCCATAGCCCCAACCCGGAACCTTTGATATCTTTCGCTTTGCCGTAATCGACGCGTGAAAACTTTTGGAACAGCCGCCCGATCTGGTCTGCGGGAATCCCCAGCCCTTGGTCGGTCACTGAAAATAACACCTGCTCAGCATCGCCTTCCAAGGGCACAACGTTTACCCTCACCTGCCCTCCGCCCGGCGAATACTTTACGGCGTTGGAGATGAGATTCTGCAACACCTGCCGCAGTTTCGTCTGGTCGCCACGGACATACGACGCGTTGATATCGACGGAGTATTCGAACTTGTGCCGAGACGTAATCTTCGCCATCGAGAGCGCGTCTTTAATAACACCTTCGACATTGACAATTTTAAATTGGTATGTCAGTTGACCGGATTCGATTTTGGCGATTGAGAGCGTGTCTTCCGCCAGCTTGCTCAGCTTACCTGCCTGGTCAATAATAATAGACAGATACTCTCGATAGCGCTTTGAGGAGGTTGGATCGTCCTCTCGAATGAGTGATTTCGCCGCAAGCATGATTGTCGAGAGCGGCGTCCGGAAATCGTGGGATACGATGCTCACAAATTCCGTTTTCAACTGGTCGTGCTCCAACAACCGGTCGTTCGCGCGTTTGATTTCCTCGAACAACCTTGCGTTCTTGATCGCACCACCAATCTGGTCGCACAGCGTCTGTATTACGAGCACGTCCGCTTCGTCGAACGCGTTCGCGCGCGCCTCTTCTAAGTTCAGCACACCCACCACGACGCCATCAATCATGATTGGCGCGGCAAGCTCCGCACTCGTGTCTTGATATTGGTATGCAAGGTAACGACTATCTTTACGAACGTCGTTCACGAGCAAGTGACGGGCGTTGCTCGCCACCCAACCTATGATACCCTGGCTTACCGGCTGGCGGTAGCCGGTTGGGAGAAAATCACTGTAGCGCCCCGCTTGAGCTGCAAGCACCAACTCCTGCGACTCGTGGTCGAGCAGGAAAATCATGACGTCGAAATAATTGAACTGCTTGCGAATGGTCTGTGCGGCGGAATCCAGCAGAGCCTCGGTTTCGACGGCAAACGTAAGATTGCGGGCGACGCGGTTCACCAGCTCGATCTGGTTTGCGCGTTTCTGCATTTTGTGCAACACGCCGGTATTCGCCAATGCAAGGGCTGTTTGCGTCCCCAGCAATTGCGCAAGCCATAAGTCGGTGTCTTCATAACAATTCGGCACTACCGAACCAAATCCCACCGCACCAATGGTACTTTCGGTGGTTTTCATGGGCACGACGAGCACGGACTTGACGCCTTTTTCTTTCATCGAGCGTTCGACAGCTGTGGGCGCGACCGGCAGAGAGTTCAAATCAACGCGCAGCGACGAGCCGTTGCTTAACACCCAGCCGGCGACGCCCTCATGCGATGCGAATTGTGTCTGGTCGAGTATCATTGCTTCATCAGAAGAACAGATGCTATACACGTCGTACTGTGTCCGGTCGTTTTTCAGCAGGGAGACAAACGCGCATTCCCCCGGCATCACACGGTGAGCTTCGCTACGCAAGAGCTGCACGACTTCGTCCGCGGTTCGCACCGCGCCGATTTTCAGCGACAGCTCGCTCATCATATTGATGCGCTTGCCGAATTCCTCAGCGGCTTCCAATCGCTGGGAAATGCCTTCCGGGGGCAATGAGTTGAGCTGGTTGGGAGGTTCTGTATTCACGTTCATGAAAGTTTTTATATACTAACCGGGAATACTCTTGTAAAACTTTAAATTTAATGTCATTCTGAGCCTGCCTGCCGGTAGGCAGGCGCAGCGAAGAATCTAAACACTGAATTTAATCAAAACGGAGACCCTTCGTCGCTACGCTCCTCAGGATGACAATTCTTTCTTTTTTTAGGTACGGCTTCAGCATCACTCACTTCCTTGCGACTTCACCCATCACAAACGGCTGTTCGTTCTTCTTTCGCAATGCGGCGATAACTTTATCGGCATCAGAGCGTTTAACAATCAATATCAAGCCGATACCAAGATTGAATGTTCTTCGCATATCTTCTTCCGGAACCCCACCTGCTCGCTGGATGAGATTGAAAATCGCCGGACGCGTCCACGCGTTCCAATCGATCTTTAACGCGAGGCTTTTCGGAACCACGCGCATCGTATTGCCTTCGATCCCGCCGCCGGTGATGTGGGACATCGCCTTCACCTTGAATCTCGATAGCAACGGATAGACAGCTCTGTAATAAGAGCGATGCACGGCAAGCAGCGCGTCGCCAAGCGTTGTTCCCAATTCATCAGACGAATCATGCAACGAAAAATTTTTGAGAAGTGCTGCCCGGGCGAGCGAAAAGCCGTTGGTGTGCAAGCCCGTCGATGGAAGCCCAATTAATACATCGCCCGAAGCTACCTTTTTCCCATCTATAATACTGTGCTGTGCGACAACCCCGACAATCGTGCCCGCAAGATCGTATTCGCCTTCGGCATAAATGCCCGGCATTTCCGCCGTTTCGCCGCCGATCAGCGCACAGCCGTTTTCTTTACATGCTTTGACAAATCCCGAAATCACCTGCTCCCCCACTTCCGGATGCAGCTTCCCCGTCGCAAAATAATCGACAAAATACAACGGTTTCGCGCCGCAAACAAGAATGTCATTCACACAGTGGTTCACAAGGTCCTGCCCCACTGTGTCGTGGCGGTTCATGACAAAAGCGATTTTGAGCTTCGTGCCTACGCCATCGACACTCGTCACCAGAACAGGATTTTTTATGCCTTTGAAGGATGCCTTGTAGAACGCCCCGAACATCCCAATATCCGCCAGCACGTTGCCGTTGAACGTGGAGCGCACGTTCTTCTTAATGCGGCGGACAAGCTCTTCGCCCGCTTCTATATCGACACCGGATTCTTTGTACGTCGTCATGCAAATTTTTCTCTGAAGAACAAAGATACTTTTTTTTTAGGGGTTGAACAAGGGAAATCGGGTTCAAAATTTCGTCGCAAGGCAAAACGACACTTGGTTGTGGTGTCAGGAGTTTCCTCCTGACACAAAGGACTTTCGTTCGGTCAGGACGTAAGTCCTGACCGCATACAAATTTCATCTCGGACAAAACGACACTATAGAAGGCGTTCCCGATTCCATCCTTGCATAATTCTCCTCGCTTCGGTATATTGGCTCAACACTCGCTCTTAACATCTCAATACGCATGCGCACCGTCGAACTCGAAGGCAGTCCTGAACCCATTCGCGCCGGCACAATTATCTGCATCGGGCGAAATTATGCTGAACACGCAAAAGAAATGAAGTCGGACGTTCCGACGTCGCCCATTTTTTTTCTGAAACCCGCCAGCGCTCTGATTCATGACGGCGAAGCGATCGTCCTCCCATCCGTCAGCAAAGACGTTCATCACGAAGTCGAGATGACCGTGCTCATCGGCAAGGGCGGCAAGAATATATCGCGCGACGCCGCGTTGGATCACGTCGCCGGCTATGGCATAGGATTGGATATGACGCTGCGCGACATCCAAGCCGAAGCCAAGAAGAAAGGCTTGCCGTGGGCGCTTGCGAAAGGTTTCGACACATCCGCGCCCATCTCGCGCTTCGTTTCCGCTTCGAAAGTCCCTAACCCGCAAGCGATGACCGTCGAGCTGAGCGTAAACGGCACAGCGCGGCAGAAAGAAACAACCGCACAATTAATTTTCCCCGTGCAGCATCTTATCGCGTACCTCTCGCAGTTCATCACGCTCGAGCGCGGCGACATCATTTACACGGGAACCCCCGAAGGTGTTGCTCAAGTTCATCCCGGCGATACGCTCTCCGCTTTCCTCAAAAATGGCTCAGGGAAAACGCTTACATCCTTAACCGTGAGGGTGCAGTAGGGATGGCGTTTCTCGAAAAAGCGAAGCAGTTCTTTAAGACGTACTGGACTGCTATCCTGGCGTGGGTGATAATTATCGTCGGCGTGGAGATTGGGTTGTATTATGGTTTTGACGAGGGGATTCTGACCATGATCGCACTCATCGTCGGGTTCCTCGGACAAGCATTCGCCGCGCTGATTGCATGGATCGGGTTAGTTCCTCTCATCGGGCCGCTCGCCGCGAAAGTTCTCTCCCTTCCCTTCATCTGGCTGCTCAATGGTATCGGCTATCTCGTCACCATCGTCGCGATCAAGCGCGGATATCCCAAGGAAGTCCTCAACTACCGCGTTCTCACCATTACCCTGCTCGTCGGTATTACCATCGGCTATATTCTCGGGAAAGTTATCTAATTCAGATTTTTGTCCCCCTCCATGAGGGGGATAAAGTGGGAGGAACACGTTTCCTTCATTGATTTCCTCTCTGAAATTTCGTTAATTAAAAAAGGTAGCCGCGCGCTACCTTTTTGTTTAATCTAGAAATATGACGCTGAAAAAGCGGATTTAAAAACAGATGTACACGGATAAGGCATTTTTATTATAAATCCTTATCTGTTTTTATCCGGCTTTGTTCCGCCTTTTCCGCGTTCCATTTTTCATATATAATGAACGAACTACCGAAAGCATACAACCCCAAAGACGTCGAAGACAAGTGGTATTCCTACTGGGAATCCCACAACCTCTTCCATGCGAGCGTTAATAAAGACAAGACGCCGTACACCGTTGTCATCCCGCCGCCGAACATCACCGGCATACTCACGATGGGGCACGTACTGAATAACACCATTCAGGACATTCTCATCCGCTGGAAGCGCATGCAGGGGTACGAGGCGTGTTGGATCCCCGGCACCGACCACGCGGGCATCGCCACACAGAACGTGGTGGAGAAAACGCTCGCCAAGGAAGGCACCAATCGCCACCAACTTGGACGCGAAAAATTCCTCGAGCGCGTGTGGGCATGGAAAAAAGAATACGGCGGCACGATCATCAAGCAACTGCGGAAACTCGGCACGTCGTGCGACTGGCAACGCGAGCGCTTCACGATGGATGAAGGACTCTCCAACGCTGTGAAGGAAATCTTCATTCATCTTTTTGATAAGGGGCTCGTCTATCGCGGCAAGTACATTGTCAATTGGTGCCCATTCCATCTTACTGCACTAAGCGATGATGAAGTGGAACATTCCGAATCGCAGGGCAACCTCTGGCACATCAAGTATCCGTTTGATGGTTCAGCCGACTTCGCCGTCGTCGCCACGACGCGGCCCGAAACGATGCTGGGCGACGTCGCCATCGCCGTCAACCCGAAAGACGAGCGCTACAAAAAGCTCATCGGCAAGCACGCTATCCTCCCGATTGTCGGGCGTAAAATCCCCATCATCGCGGATGATTTTGTGGACGCGGAATTCGGCACGGGCATGGTGAAGGTCACTCCGGCGCACGACCAGAACGACTTCCTGATGGGACAGCGACACGAGCTGCCTCAGATTAACATCTTCGAAGAAGACGGCAGGCTCAATTCGTCTGTGCCGAAACAGTACGAGGGCATGGACCGCTTTGAGTGCCGCAAACAGATTGTGAAAGACCTCGAGGCGCAGGGCTTGCTGCTCAAAACCGAGCCGCACACGAACAACATCGGCCGCTGCTACCGGTGCAATACTATTATCGAGCCGTATATTTCCGACCAGTGGTTCGTGAAAATGAAGCCGCTCGCCATGCCCGCCCTGCGCGTGGTGCACGAAGGCAAAGTGCGCTTCCACCCTGAACGCTGGGTAAAAGTCTACGAGCACTGGATGACGAACATCCGCGATTGGTGTATCTCACGGCAGTTGTGGTGGGGACATCGTATTCCCGTTTTCTACGCACCGGACGGCACGTACACTGCCGCACGCAGCGAAGCCGAAGCTCGCACGAAGCTTAAGCTCAGTGCGAACATCGCATTGCGTCAAGACGAAGACGTGCTCGATACGTGGTTCTCGTCGTGGCTGTGGCCCTTCTCCACGCTCGGCTGGCCCGAGGAAACGCCGCAAGTCAAAGAGGATTTGCGCTATTTTAATCCCACCGACACACTCGTCACGGGACCCGATATTATTTTCTTCTGGGTCGCCCGGATGATCATGGCGAACATCGAAGTGATGAAAGGCATGCCCGATAAGAACGGCAAGCAACGGAGTAAGAGTGAAGACCTGGTGCCGTTCCGCGATGTGTATTTCACGAGCATCATCCGCGACGCGCAGGGACGCAAGATGAGCAAGTCGCTCGGCAACTCCCCCGACCCGCTGGATGTCATCAACGAGTACGGCGCGGACGCATTGCGCTTTACGATTGCGTATCTTTCACCATTAGGACAGGATGTACTGTTTTCCACTGAGAAATGTGAGCTGGGCAGGAATTTCGCCAACAAGATTTGGAACGCGGGCCGGTTTTTGCTGATGAATAAAGCTGAGCTTGCAGGAGAGACAAACCTTAATCTTGACAAGCTCTCAACCGAACATTTAGATTTAGCCGACAAGTGGATTCTCTCACGCCTCAATCACGCCATACGTGATTACAACGATTCGCTCAATAATTTTCGTATTAATGAATCGACAAAGGTGCTGTACGATTTCATCTGGCATGACTTCTGCGATTGGTACGTGGAGTTGGTGAAAACGCGATTTTATGGCGACGAGCCTGCCGAAGTAAAGCGAGCGGTCGTCCAGCGCGCATTGTGGGTCTTCGACCGGGCGCTGAGGCTCCTGCACCCACACATGCCATTCCTGAGCGAAGAGCTCTGGCAGCACCTCGCTGATAGGAACAGCGCCAGCCTGATGCGTGCGGAGTTCCCTGTCGCGGACGAAAAGCTTATAGACGAGAAAACAGAATCGGATATGGCGTTTGTGCAGAGTGTCATCAACGCTGTGCGGAATATCCGCGGCGAGAACAACGTGCCGCCCTCGAAGGAAATCCGGTTGCAAGTCCTCGCCGCCAAAAACGATCGTGGATCCGTGATTCAAACCTACGGCGCATATCTCAAAAAGCTCGGCAGAGTTCAGGAAATTGAGAGCATCACCGCCTCTACAAAGCCAAAGCTTGCTTCCAGCGCGGTAGTCGACGGCATTGAACTTTTTGTGCCTTTGGAAGGGTTAATCGACGTGGGTGCGGAGCGCCAGCGGCTTGAGAAAGAAATCGCCCGCCTGCAAGGATTGGTTGAGAGCATTGAAAAGAAACTCAGTAACCCGCAATTCGTCGAGCGCGCGCCTAAAGACGTTGTCCAGAAGGAGCGCGAGAAACAATCGAGCTTCAAAACGAATTTGGAGAAGCTACAACAGAATTTGAAGCAGTTACCGACCTCATAGAACAACTACTACCAGCGAGGTACTAACATGCCAACCATTTGCATTGTGTTTTATTATTTGATAGCAACAGCATGGAGCGTATTTCAATATTACGCAGGTCGTACTTATGGACTATTCATTATTGATTCTACCGACCATAAGTTAAAAATCAGCAGTACTAAAGAAATATTATGGCTTGGGGCATCATCAAGGGATCGAAAATGGGCATATGGTTTTCAACATGGAGCGTTTTATTTTATTTGTACATTCTCAGGTTTTGTTTCATTGAATATTGCTTATTTGATGTGGTGCGAAAACTATAACTGGGAAAATCTATCCACCGTTTTTGTTTTACTTTGTATTTATTCTGTCGTAGGCATTTCTGGAGGCCTACCACGTATTCTTTTTTTGGGTAAATGGCCTGGGTAGCCAGCATAACCGTAAACGGTCATGCCTGCCGGTGGCAGGCTCAACGAACAAAGTCCAATAAATTGGACTCATGTAGAAGCCGTCTCAAAAATACTCTAAATCTGTCATTGCGAGCGTTTTTCAGCGAAGCAATCTCGTTTTAATTCGGCGGTTAGATTGCTTCGGCACAAAGCGCCTCGCAATGACAATTATTTTGAGACGTAAAAAAAATATGACCCCCTCCTCTTTCCGCAAAATCGCTCTGAGCTTCCCAGAAGTCGAAGAGCGCAGCCATCAGGCGCACCCGGATTTCCGCGTGCGGGGAAAAATTTTCGCGACACTCGATTTTCCAAAGCCGGGATGGGGCATGGCGTTCCTTGCTCCAAGCGTGCAGAAGCAATTTATCGACAAATACTCCAATGCGTTTTCGCCCGCAAACGGCTACTGGGGCCGCAGGGGCTGCACGATGATAAAACTCAGCAAGGCAACAACGGACGCCGTCCGTAAGGCTCTCATCGCCGCGTGGCGCAATAAAGCTCCAAAAAAACTCGCCGCGCTGGTTGATGTGCAATAACAAAACTTTAAATAATAGGACGCGGAAAAAACGGAAAAAAAAGACTGATTTAAGCGGATAAGAAATCCGCTTCTATCTGTTTTATATCTGCTTCTTCCGCGTCCTATTTTTTTTGCGCTTTTGCAATTTATCGTAATCTGAGGGAATCGCGATGGTCCCACAACACGTCACCTATCAAGGCGGCTTGCGCTCAAAAGTCGTCCACACGCCCAGCAACACGCACATCGAAACCGACGCGCCGACGGATAACTTTGGCAAGGGCGAACGCCACTCCCCAACGGACCTCGTCGCTTCCGCGCTCGCCACGTGCATGATCACCACGATAGCGATTAAAACACGCAACGAGGGTTACAAACTGGACGGGACGGAAATCCACGTCGAAAAGCACATGAGCACGGACGCGCCGCGCAGAATCGTCAAGCTCGTCGCACACTTCACACTACCGAAGGGCATCCCGAACGAGAAACGTGCGCAGTTGGAGGAAATCGGCAATACCTGTCCGGTAATCCAAAGCATCAACCCGGCAATTGAAGTGGATGCGAAGTATCATTACGCCGATTAGCTTATTACTGGGAGGGAGCTGTGCTCCCGACCCCATATCAGGTCGGGAGTAAGAACTCCCTCCCAGAAAAAACGAAACGACAAAAGCAGACCCCCATCCTGACCTTCCCCTAAGAGGGGAAGGCATAAGCTTCTCGAAAGCTATGGCGTACGTCCCCTCTCCTCTTAGGAGAGGGACAGGGTGAGGTCTCGTCAAAGGCGACGTGCCTGTCCCTTTGGGAGCGCCACGTCGCCTGCAAAATAAAACAAACCCCTGTAAACAGGCTTAGAGTTCGCACTTGATTTTCTCCTCCGAATCACCAAATTAGTAGACACTCTCTCCCCTGAGTGAAGATGTTGCGGCGCCTCCCACAGTCGAGTTTTATGTACAAGTGCTGTCGATGAAAACCTTACTGCTGCAGATACAAGGATATTTCAACCAAACCGTTCGCATACTTCGCGCGTGGTTGAACATTGCGTGGGATTGGCTGGTGGATTTTTTCCTGCGCGTAAAGATCCGCGTGAAGCTGAGCCTTATCGTCGGCGCGTCCATCCTCATCGTCACGTTCATCATCAGCACAATCTCGCTGGATATTCAGGAGCGAGAGCTCCGCCTGCAGGCGAACATCCTCGGAACGAACATCACGCAAAGCCTCACCGCGGTCGCGCAGGACAACCTTCTGCTCGACAACATCATCGCCATACAGGACTACCTGAACAACTCCGTCAAACAAAAAGTCCCGGCGATGCAAGATATGATGGTCATCGACCGCAACGGGAAAATCGTCGCGCACTTCAAAACGGAACACATCGACGAGATCGTCTCCCCGGAAGAGTGGGACGCGCTCACGGCATTCGATTCCACGCGGCTTGTCGAAACCGACGAGCACCTGCGGTTCATGCGTGCGATCTTCGTCAAGAGCAGGCGCGGGGACGATACAAAGGACATCCTGCTCGGCAGCGCGATGGTCACGTTCTCAAAGGAAGTGCTGTTCGCCCCGGTGCAGGAGATGAAACAGAATATCATTCTGGCGAGCTTTCTTGTGTCCTGCGTGGCGATTTCGGTCGTGTTCTTCTTCTCGAAACGAATCGTAAACATCATCATCCGCCTTTCCGACGCGGCGCGTAACGTCGGCCTGGGCGACCTCAAAATCGAGGTGCGCACGCGGGCGAAAGACGAGCTCGGGGCGCTTACGCACGATTTCAACCAGATGGTGATGCAGATCCGCGAAAAAACGGAAATGCAGAAGTTCGTTTCAAAAGCGACGCTGCAGGTCATCGCCGACGGCAAGGAAATGAAGCTCGAAGGCACGCGCCGCGTCATCACGACGCTCTTCACCGACGTGCGGAATTTTACCTCTGTCTCCGAACAGCTCTGGCCGGAAGAGATTGTCGAAACCCTCAACCAGTACCTCGACTTGCAAACAAAGATTATCGACAAGAATAACGGCAGCGTGGATAAATTTTTAGGGGACGGGCTGATGAGCATTTTTCAGGGCAAGGACATGGTGCAAAACGCCGTCACCGCCGCCGTGGAAATCCAACAACAAATTTCAGAATTGAACCGGGCACGCAAGGAGCGTAAAGAGGTCGTACTGGAGATCGGCATCGGCGTCGCCACCGGCATTGCAGTCGTCGGGAGCGTCGGCTCGCACAACCGGATGGATTACACGGCCATCGGGGATACGGTGAACCTCTCCTCACGCTTGTGCGGACTCGCCGGACCGTCGGAAATCCTCGTCACAAAAGAAGTCACCCAGCGTCTCAACGGTTTCGTCACATCGACGCCGCAGGGAAAAGTGCAGGTGAAAGGGAAAGCCCAGCGCGTGGAAATCTTTAAGATACCATACGTGAAACCCTAACCATGCGTAACCGGACGACATTTATCCTCGCAATAGCATTTCTCGTTTCTGCCGCTACTGCGCAAGCCCAGCATACTGGCGGAAACGATTACGCCGCGGGCGGCTCTTCGGTGATGTGGCACGCGAGCCCCGGCGCATTGTTTCTAAATCCTGCCGAGCTAGCTCGAATCCGCCAAAGCGAATTTCATCTCAGCACAGATCGTCTCTCAGATCTCTATTCGCTGAGCGCGACGCACTTCGAGCCGTTCGTCGGTACGTTCGCTCTGGGTGTCGCGAATTATGGGAGTACCGAAGGATTCTCACTCGGTTACGCGCGCCGCATTGATTCTGAGTATATTGCGGGAGGGTCGTTGAATATTCTCTCCAAGATTAGCGGCTCACTCTCCTACTCGTTCGGCATTTCCATGCATCTCCCGGATGATATCCCGGAGTCGGGATATCACGCCGGCTTCAGCGCGATAAACATAGGACCAAACTTCCCACACTACCATGGCTCGCTGAACGCGGGAGCGGCGTACTGGATCGCGCCCGGAGACTTACGCGCACAAGCGGCATGGCAAAAGAACAGTGTTGGGCACGCGATGATCCTCGGCGCTGAAGTGCGCGTCGTAAGCAGCTTGTGGTTGCAAACAGGAACGCGGGCCTTGAAGTCACTGACCGGCGGCTTCAGTGTCCGGACATCCTATCTTCACGCACAACTTGGTGCGGGAAAACAGGGCATCGTGTTTTCATTGACTCTTCCAATCGGCGAGCAAGCCACAGCCCTGCGCGACAAACACTACCAGCTCGGCATGTCGGCGCTCAGCAAGCAGGATTTTCGCGATGCGCGCGAGCGCTTCCTCATTTCGTCTGAATACGATGAGGCGTCCGCGAACGCTCGCACGATGGCTCAACAGGCAAGCGCCACCCTCGATTCACTCGTCGTCCGCTATCTGCGGCAGGGAAAAACATTCGAGGCGCGCAACAATTTCCTCAAAGCAATACGCCGCTACAGGAGGGTCGTTCAACTCCAACCGGACAACAACGAAGCCCATGCCAGTCTTGCGCGCATCGGGCCTAAACGCGAATTGCTCGTCCGCCAATTGATAGCCGCCGGAGACAGCCTGAAAACTCGCCGCGATCTCAATAGTGCCAGACAAACTTACACTCGCGCACTCGACATCGACCCCGACAACAGTTCTATTGTCGAACGGCTGTCCGAGCTTGAAGCGAGCGAACGCGGCACTATACGGCAAATTCTCTCCCGCGCAAAAACGTTCGCCGACAAAAATCAACTCGACGAAGCCCAGCAGGAATACGAGCGCGTGCAGTCACTGGACCCCGGCAATGCTGCCGCCCGATCCGGACTGGCAGCCGTCCGCTCCAAGCGTATCGCCGCCGAAATTGAGCAGGGGAAGGCGCTCTCTAACGAGGGAAGGTTCTTCGACGCCCTCCTGTTGTTTTCGGATATCCTCGCACGCGATGAAAACAACGGCGAGGTCGCTGTGCAGCTGCAGATTGTCCGCGATACGCTCCAAAGCGAAGCAGACAATTACTACAAGATCGGCTTGCAGAATTATGTCAGAGAGGAGTATAAAGCGGCGATGGAATACTGGGATAAAGTCCTCCTCATCGACCCAACGCACCGAGGGGCACTCGAATACCGTAAACGCGCAGACGAGAAGCTGAAAGCTCTAGAGCGACTTCGGTGAGGTAGGCTATCTTCTCACTTCGGACTTCGCACTTCGTAGTTACTTAATTCCGCACTCGAATCATTCTCCATACACTGTCACAATCACCTGCCGCTGGCGAGGGCGGTTGTCAAAATCCACGTGCACCACTTGCTGCCACGTTCCGGCGACAAGCTCGCTGTCCCGTATGGGGATCGTAAGGTCGGGACCCAACAACGTAGCCTGCAAATGTGAGTGCGCATTGCCATCGTGCCACGTTTGCTCGTGCCCGTACTGGCGTCCGGGCGGGATGAGCTTGCTCAAGACTTCCGGTAAGTCTTTCTTTAAGCCGGGCTCAAACTCAATCGCTCCAATGCCCGCCGTGCTGCCGACGGCAAACACGTGCGCGAAACCGGTCGTGACTTTGGATTTCTTCACGGCCGACTGCACTTTCGCGGTGAGGTCGTGCATATCCCCCTCCCCGCGTGTGGAAAACGAAAATTCTTCTTGGTAAACCAAATCTCAACCTCCCCCGCCGCTTGTGCGGACTTTCCCCTCTCCTAAAGGGATCCCTTCGGGAAATGAGGGGGATATTTGCTTCAGTGCGCTTTCCTACTTACTACTTGATACTTTCTACTTACTACTTGATACTTTCTACTTACTACTAATTGTAAGGATTGACGCGCCACTTAATCGAGCAGCCCATGGAGGGGAATTGTTTTGCATCGACCGGCTTTCCTGCTGAAAGGTTCTTCACGGCGGCTTTCAACTCTTCGTGCTGAACCTTCGACGGCTCCTGCCAGTTGTCGTCCACCCTGCCGTGGTACACGAGTTTCTTGTTCTTGTCGAACAGATAAATATCCGGCGTGCACTGCGCTTTGAACTCCGCCGCCACCTTCTGTGTTTCATCCACAAGATACGGGAAGGTAACGCCCCATTCCTTGATGCGCTGTAACATGACTTCCGGCGCGTCTTCGGGGTAGTTGGGGTGAATATTGGGATTGATGCCTACTGTGTTAATGCCGAGTTTCTTCGCCTCGTTCGCGATGGTAATCGTACGCGGCCACACGGCTTTTGCATAGGGACAATGGTTGCAGGTGAAAATCACAAGCAACCCCTTTTCACCGTACGATGTTTCGCCGGAAAATGCGGCACCCGCAGCATCCTTCAACTGGAATTTCGGCATCGTCGTACCTAAGGGAATATCAATGGATTCTATGGCCATAACAATTGTTCTCCTCTCCGTTGATACAATTCATAAAGATATGTAGATTAGGTCTGCTTCCTTCGAACGCCCACCGCGTTAATGTACAAAAATTTTTATAACGATTGTAGTGCGCACCGGAGTAAATTTCTCAGGACTCCATGAAACCATTACGCATCGTCGTCGCAGACGACAATGAAATGTTTCAAGACCTTATCGCCCGTTTCCTCAACGACCATGAGGACGTGAAAGTCGTGAGCGTAGTAGGCACAGGAGACGAGACGCTCAAGGCGGTCGAACAGCACCGTCCGGAGATTGTTGTCGTCGACCTCAATATGCCGTACGACGGCTCCGTCATGACCCCGCGGGCGGTGAAGCAGCAATATCCCGACACGCGCGTGTTTATCTGCTCTGCGTACCCAGATGATGCATTGGAGACGTCGGTTATACAGCTCGGAGTTGACGGCTACATTTCCAAAGCCGCCCTCAAGGCCGGATTGAGGGAGATGGTGAGAAAAGTGCGCGAGGGGAAATAGATATGCATAGGTTTAAAAACTTGTTATCCATCGCGAGAAGATGACCCCCTGCGGCTCAAAAAAAAAACGAGCCGCGTCCCCCTTGGTAAGGGGGACAAATTACAAGTGAAAGCTTTTCCCCCTCCTAACCAAGGAAGAGTGTCCCGATGCTTTTTATCGGGACGGGTGGTTGCTTTCTTTCTTTAAATCAATATTAGAAGTACGCAAAAATTCTTTCGATGCCTTCACCTCAAAAATACATCGCCCACCTCGACCTCGACTGCTTCTTCGTTTCCGTCGAGCGCATCAAGGACCCATCGCTAAACGGCAAGCCTGTAGTCGTTGGCGGAAGCCCGAAGGGGCGCGGCGTGGTCGCCTCCGCGTCGTACGAGGCGCGGAAATTCGGCGTACGTTCCGCCATGCCGGCAGCACAAGCGCTTAGGCTTTGTCCCCAGCTAATTTTCGTGCGCGGGAGCCACGGCGAGTACGGGGAATACTCCAACAAGATTTACAAGCGCCTCTGCGAAATCGCTCCCATCGTCGAACGCGCATCAATCGATGAATTGTATCTCGACTTCACCGGCTGCGAGGCAATCTACAACAACGACCTGCCCGGCTTCATGAAAATATTACAAAAAATGGTGTGGGAAGAATTCCAGCTCCCCTGCACCATTGCGCTGGCGTCCAACAAAACCGTCGCGAAAATCGCAACCGGAGCCGTGAAGCCTGCTGGTGTGTGTTACATTCCGCCCGGCACGGAGAAAGAATTTCTCGCCCCAATGCCCATCGATGTCATTCCCGGCGTCGGTGCCAAAACGTCCGAATCGCTCAAACGTCGCGGCATCAACTCTGTCCGCGATATGCAGAATATCCCAAGAGGGCAAGCCGCCGACATGCTTGGCAAATTCGGGTCGTGGATTTACAACGCCGCAAACGGCATGGGCTCGGATGTTGTCTCGCCCGAACACGAACGCAAGAGCGTCGGGCATGAGGAGACGTTCACGCATGACATCGGCGATACACGCGAGCTGGAAAAAATTCTCTTCAGGCAAGCGGAGGAAGTCTGCTCCTCCCTCCGGCGACACGGATGGAAGGCGAAAACGATTACGCTGAAACTCCGGTACTCGGATTTCAAAACCATCACCCGCGCGCAGACGATCAAACCGACGGACGACGACCCGGTGGTCTTCAAAACCGTGAAGGAACTGCTCCACAAGGCCTATAATAAGAAGCAGAAAGTCCGGCTCATCGGCGTGCGCGTATCGGAGTTCGTGGAAGAGGAGGCCGAGCTGCAGCTCTTTTCAACGACCGGCGCGCGCAAAAATATGCTGAGCGCCGTTGACCGCATCCGAAAGAAATTCGGCGACGACGTCATCCACGTGGGCGGGGCGTAATGCGGAAGGCGAGGATATATATCCTCGCCTGCTTAGGTTTCCGACTCCCTTTTGCTTTTTCACTATTCGTTTCCCATCTTTCTTCTCTATTTGCCTCACGAAGCACTGTACAAATTGAATACCTTCTTGTCACTTTGTGGCCTTGGTGGACAATTTTTTCTTTGACAAACCCTAACTCAAAACAGCGCGTGGTGATTCTCGGCGGAGGGTTCGCAGGAGCGTACTGCGCGTACTATCTACACCTCTTCTCTCGAAGAAACGAGAGCATCGAAGTCGTTCTCATCAACCGCGAGAACTACTTCGTCTTCCAGCCGATGCTGCCCGAAATTATCTCCGGCAGTATCGGCATCCTCGATACCGTCAGCCCTCTACGTCGTTTGCTGCCCGATACAATTCTCTACGTGCGCGATGTAGAAGCCATCGACCTTACAAACAAAAACGTCACGCTGGGGCACGGTTTCCGTCCGCGGCCGCACGTACTCCAGTACGACCATCTCGTGATCTCTCTGGGGAACGTCACTGACTTCCGCAACATGCCCGGCTTGCACGAGCACGCGCTGCCGTTCAAGAATCTCGCCGACGCGCTCTACCTGCGCAATCATCTCATCCACGTCCTCGAAGAAGCGGCAATTGAAACCGACGCCGAGCTGCGCGAGCAGTTATTGACGTTTGTCGTCGCGGGCGGCGGCTTCTCCGGTGTCGAGGTTGTTGCAGAACTGAACGACTTCGTCCGCCGAGCGGCGCGGCATTATCCCGGCATCCATTCGGACGAAATCCGCGTCGTGCTGATACACTCCGGTGAGAAAATTTTGGACAAGGAGCTTGGCAAAGACCTGAGCCTCTATGCACAAAAAATGTTGACAAAGCGCGGAGTGGAGCTCTGTTTGAACACCCGCCTGCGCACGGCTACGCCCGACTCCGCAGTGCTCTCCAGCGGCGAACGTATCCCAACCAAAACGCTGGTTTCCACCGTTCCGTCAATGCCGCACCCGCTTGTCGAAGGATTGGAGATTCCGAAAGAAAAAGGAAAAATCAAAACCGACGCGTTCCTGCAAGTCGAAGGATTTGCGGACGTCTGGGCGATGGGCGACTGCGCTCTCGTGCCGAATCCCTCCGGCAAGGGCTTCGCTCCGCCGACGGCACAGCACGCAATCCGCCAAGCAAAGATCGTCGCGCGGAATATCGTAGCTACAACTTCCACCAAACCGAAGCGGCGATACGATTTTGAGGGGTTGGGCAAAATGGGCGCTCTCGGCTATCGCAATGCGGTGATGGAAATCTTCGGCATCAAACAATCGGGATTCCTCGCGTGGTTTATCTGGCGCGCCATTTATTGGTGGAAACTGCCGGGCCTCGACCGCAAGCTGAAAGTCGGGCTCTCGTGGTTCATCGATGTGCTCATCCCGCCGGAGATCGTGCAATTGAAACTCGGTACCTCGCAGGGCGTCGTACAGGCACACTTTGAACCGGGCGAATCGGTCTTCCGCCAAGGCGACCTCGGTGACTGTCTCTATATTATCTTGAGCGGCGAGGCGGAAGTGGTGCACGAAGACAACGGAACGGATAAAGTCCTGGCTCGTCTTGGTCCCGGTGAATACTTCGGCGAGATGGCACTCCTCAACGAAAAAACCCGCGGCGCATCAATCCGTTGCACGAAAGCGATGGACGTGCTGACGCTTCGCAAAGGCGACTTCAAAGCGCTCGTCGCCAACCTGCCCGACTTGCGCAGAGGCTTCGAGTCAGTAATGGAGAAACGTATGAGCGAGCTGCAGAATTTTTTCAAGAAGGATGCGAATTAAGCAAAGGCATGTCAAATAAAATGCTTCATCAATCTACTTTGGACCCAAGTTGTCCCCCTATCAGGGGGACGCGACGTTTTCCGTCGCAGGGGGTTTAAACGTAGGAACATTCCTACCAGCGTCTACGAAGATTGGGCCGGACAGTGATATATATCATCGCCTACGCAAAACAGCCCTAATGGCCGGGCAGGAACGTTTGTAAGTCTCTTATTTTCTCGTATATTATTACAGTTATATGCCCTCTCCTGCAACATTAGAACGCCTGAACCCGGTTGACCGGGACCGCATCGTCAAGCTCATCGACGAGGTTATCAAGGAAACCAATGCATACCTGTGCTGTGAAGACGGCGTGTGCTCGGATAACCTCTGCGTCGTCCATAATAAAGAGGGCGTGCGGAACGTCGTCCAGAGCGGCGCCGACCGTATCTCCGCAGGCGTAGGTCTGAAGCACGCGGAGTTCGACGTAGCCATCGCTCAGATGATCGACCATACTTTATTAAAGCCCGAAGCAACGCTCCAGCAGGTAGAGGAACTCTGCGCCGAGGCAAAGCAGTATAGCTTCGCCAGCGTCTGCGTGAACCCCTCCTATGTGAAGCGCTGCGCGCAACTGTTGCGGGGCACAACCGTAAAAGTATGTACCGTAATAGGTTTCCCGCTCGGGGCGACCTCTACGGAAGCCAAGGTTGCCGAAGCCCAAATCGCTCTGCGAGATGGAGCGCGTGAACTAGATATGGTGATCAACGTGGGGATGCTCAAGTCCGAAAACGATGCGTATGTGGAACAAGATATCCGCTCGCTCGCAAGCCTTGTCCGCCGTTCAGGCGCGTTGCTCAAAGTAATTATCGAAACAGGATTGCTGACTGACGAAGAAAAAGTCCGCGCGTGTGTTCTTGCTAAACGCGCGGGCGCGGATTTCGTGAAAACTTCAACCGGATTTTCCAAAGGCGGCGCGACGGCGGGCGACATACGCTTGATGCGAAAAGTAGTAGGCAGTACGCTTGGTGTTAAGGCATCGGGCGGCGTCCGAACGCAAGAGCAAGCGAAAGAATTGATCGAGAGCGGCGCGGACCGTATCGGCGCAAGTGCGAGCGTGAAGATTGTGCTGGGGGAAAAAGAATCCACTGCACAAGGTTATTGAGTAATGAATCATTCCCTGACATTCTTCTTCTGTGTGTTGCTCGTAACAATGCTGAGCGCGTGCAGCGCATCCGACGAGACAGCACAGCAGGCTGACGGCGCGAGAACTCCCGCAGGGGCAAACGCATTCACAACGAAACAAGATACCGTCGTGGCATCGGTGGTGACGCAACTAAAACCCACCGCCCGCGTGCTATCCTCAAAAGCTACGGTATCGAATGTCGCGTTCACGATACAAGTCGGCGCGTTCAACAAGCCACAGCACGCATTGAAAGCGCAGCACACTGCCAAGTCCCGCTTCAACACGTTCCCCGTGTTCAATCAGTTCGAGCCGTCGATGAAAGTGTACCGCGTGAGCATCGGAAAATTCGACAGCCGCGAAGAGGCTCTCCGCATCTTGAAGCATGTCATGTTATCGTATCCCGAGGAGTATCAGGAGTGCTGGCTCAATATCATCGCGAAGTAGGACCAATCACAAAAACAAAAAGTTTGTCATGCCCGCAGATTTTAAGCGGGCATCCATCAGGTGGATTCCCGACTAAAGCATTCGGGAATGACTTGTGGGGGATTTTTTTGAAGCATATCCAAAAAGTTTCTTTACTGTTTATGTTTTTTTTGAGCGCGTGTTCGGCTTCGCGCGAGACACCGGCATCGTCGCCGCGGCAACAATCGACAGTGGAAGGACAAGAGCGGTCAACGCTCGCGGAGTACGAAGCGTCATTCCGTCCATCGAACTACGACGAAAACGTTGAGCTCGCAAAAAAACGCGCGTCCGGCATAACTGCCACAACAGGAAACACCGCGCGCCCTGACAGCACGAGTGTTGAAGAAGTGACCGCACTGGGATTTCGCATCCAGATTTTTGCCAGCGCAAACATCTATGAAGCGAACTCGGCAAAACTAGCTGCCGCTGGGATCATCACCAAAGATTCACTCTACGTCATTTACGACCCGCCGGTGTATAAAGTACGCGTCGGCGATTATGCCACACGCTTCGACGCCAACCGCGCGCTCCCGACTATCGTTGAGCTCGGCTATCCCGATGCGTGGGTCGTGAACGATAAAATTATCAAGCGGAAGGTTACTGTTATTAAACGGCCGGGGAATTGATAAATATTTTTGCACCAAACACAAAAGCCCGACTTACCAGTCGGGCTTTTGTGTTTATATAACTATCACGAATTGAGCATTACTTGGAAATACCATTGCCGGGTAAAAGCATGGCACAGCAGGTTAAATCTCGAAGCAAGGTCAACCACCCCGTCCGCCTCCCCGACAAAAAACGTCGTAACGGGTCGGCGGACACCCCTCCTTTAGTAAGGAGGGGAAAAAGCATTGGCCGAAAACTTTGTCCCCCTAATCAAGGGGGACGCGTCCTGAGCCTGTCGAAGGACGCAGGGGGTCTTAATAGGCATTTTTCTTCTTGTAACTAAAACAAGTCTCTTGCTGGGAGGGAGTTCCTACTCCCGACCTACAAAAAATCCGCTTTGATCTCTCGTTTCAGCGTAAATCCGCGTCCCATTTCTTTCAGTTTATTCCTACGCCACCTTTTCGTACATCTTCTCAATCAAATGAGCAAACTTCTGCTCCACCACTTTCCGCTTCACCTTCTGCGTCGGCGTGATCTCCCCACCCTCCACAGTCAGCTGCTGCGGCAAGAGCTCAAATCGCCGCACGCGCTCGTAGTTCGGCATGTCTTTTTGGATGCCGTCAATCTCCTTCTGGAACAACTTCCGCACCTCCATGTGCGCAACGAGCTCCGCTTCGTTGGCGCCCTGTATTCCCTGCCCCCTCGCCCAATCTTTGAGGATATCGAATTCCGGCACAATCAGCGCTGTGAGAAACATTCTTCCATCGCCCACGAGCACGAACTGGTCAATGAACTTGCTCTCGAGGAAATGATTCTCAATCGGCTGCGGCGCGATGTTCTTTCCGCCCGAGCTGACAAACAAATGCTTCTTCCGGTCCGTAATCATCAAATGCCCCTCCGGATCGAACATCCCCACATCGCCCGTGTGGAACCATCCCTCCTTGTCAATCACTTCCGCCGTCGCAGACGAATTATTATAGTAACCTTTCATAATGTTGGGGCCACGCGCCAAAATTTCTCCGTCGTCTGCGATTTTAATTTCCACGTTTGGTATTGGCCTGCCCACTGTACCGAATTTATAATCATCCAGTCGGTTCACCGTCAGTACGGGCGAGGTTTCCGTCAAGCCGTAGCCTTCTATGATTTGAATGCCGACTGCTTCGAAAAATTCTCCGAGCATCTTCGGCAGCGCGGCGCCGCCGGAAACAAAGAACCGTATCTTTCCGCCTGTGCGCTCTTTTAACTTCGAGAACACGAGTTTGTTAGCAATCGCATGCTTTGCTTTGAGAACGGGTGAGACAGAGCCTTTGCGCTTTGCTTTCGCATATTCTTTGCCGACTCCTACCGCCCAGTGGAAAATTTTCTGCTTCGTCGGCGGCGTGCTTTCGACGTTCTTCAGGATGCGGCTATGGATGCGCTCGAACAATCGCGGCACCGTCGTAACAATAGTAGGGCGTATTTCCAACAAATTATCGCGCACGGTCTCAACGCTTTCCGCGTACGCAATCAACACTCCGCACGACATCGCCGTGTAGTAGCCCGCCATCCGCTCGAACGAATGGCACAGCGGCAGAAACGACAGGAACACATCCTCCGGACCGAACGGAATAGCTCTTGCCGACTCCTGAATATTCGACGCCATATTATGGTGCGTCAGCATCACCCCTTTGGGGTTGCCGGTGGTACCGGAAGTATAGATAATCGTGAGCAAATCCTCGGGTTTCGGGCGTTTGGCGTACTCCTGAAACTTACCCGGGTTCGCCTTTTGCTGTTCGGATCCTCTATTATAGATATGGGTATAAGTGAGCGCACCGCCCGCCGCGTCTTTTTCATTCATGATAATGATGTGCTCGAGCGTCTTCACTTCCTTCTGGATCTTCAGCACCTTTTGCAGTTGGAAGGTATTCGACACGATTGCCGTCTTGACGCCCGCATCGTTGAAAATAAATTCGATTTGCTTCGGCGTCAGCGTCGGATAAATCGGCACATCGACCACGCCGAGGCAGACCATAGCCATATCGGCGACGATCCACTCTGGGCGGTTCTCGGCGATAATCCCGCACCGGTCGCCTTTGGTGATGCCCAGCGCGGCAAGACCGAGAGCGAACAGCTCAACGTTCCGCGTATACTCTTTATAAGAGATGCCCTGGTACTTCTTATCGACCTTATACATCAGCATGGGGCGCTCTTCGTTTGCAAAATGCGCCATCGTCTTCTCGAACATCTCACTGATCGTCGAAAAGCTCACGATTGTTGCCATGAAGTATCCCGTAAAAAGTGATACAAATAGGTGCTAAGGTACGGCTCCAACAGAAATAGGCTAGAAACCTCCGCCATAATAATGAAGATTGTGGACTTAACCCAGTTCGTTCTAGTGTCGTTTCTAACAAATCATATTGTGTGTGGGCTTAAGGATAAACAGTAACCACCCCGTCCCGCTGTAAACAGCGGGACACCCCTCTTGGTTAGGAGGGGAAAAAGCGCCGGAAAAGCTCTTTGTCCCCCTATCCAAGGGGGGACGCGTTCTGGTTACTTGTAACTGGAACACGGGGGGTTTCCATTATCGAAAGAACCACAAGATTGCCTAACGCAGCCACGGTTCATATCGTGATGGGTACAGCTGCTTCCGGTCACGGATTGTACCTAGAGCATCGAGGCAGCTTACTTTAAACGCCGCTCAAAATTAATGTATCGCTCGTGTAGATGCAACTGAAATCGTTCCCCCGCCATATCTTACGAGATTTCCGGCCAGCACTTGAACTCCCCCTGCTATCTCTTGTGCCACAACGTGCTCCGGGCATTCATTGAACGTTCATCGCCCCTCGTAATCAATTGAAACCGAGGGGTATCCCCTCTACAGAGAAAATTTTACACAACGTAAGTCCTGTAAACTTCTAAGGATAAAGGTCTTGACAAAAAAATTTTCAGATTTAACTTGACAAAAGACCGCGAAGCTCCTATATTCACAACCAGTTGCATTAGCTAGTCCTGAAGGCAGTATCCTTCCCGACCGTAGAGAGGCTAAGACAAAGCGGCAAATGAGCATATGTTCCAAAGGCTAATGCGACCTCGCCCCTTTCGTTCTCAAACAGACTTGACATAAGTTAACAGCTCCATCCGCTTCCCTGCGTCTTTTGACCTACAGGGGATACAGGATGGCTTTTTGATTCGAGTATAGTAGTTTCAACATCATTAATAACCTCTAAATAACGGAGAGCCCAATGATTGACAAAGATGTCCAGCAGGCTTCGGTCGCCAAGAAGGACGCCGAGCCCACCACGCAACGCGGGCTGAAGTTCCAACGCTTCTTCACCAAACCGGGAGTCCATCCTTTTGATGAGATCGAGTGGGAGCTGCGCACCGCCCTGATCTCCAATGAAAAGGGTGAAAAGATTTTCGAGCAGAAGGACGTGGAGTTTCCAAAATCGTGGTCGATGACCGCCACGAACGTCGTCGCGTCGAAATATTTTCACGGATCACTCGGTTCGCCGGAGCGCGAACGCAGCGTGAAGCAATTAGTCGAGCGCGTGGCGCTGACGTACCTAAAGTGGGGACTGAAAGACGGATACTTCGCCAGCGAGGACGACGCGGGCATTTTCTACGACGAGCTGGTGTACCTCCTTGTCAACCAACTGATGGCATTCAACAGCCCGGTGTGGTTCAACGTGGGCGTGGAAGACCGTCCGCAGTGCTCGGCGTGCTTCATCAACTCCGTGCAGGATTCGATGGAGTCGATCCTTGGGCTTGCAAAGACCGAAGGTATGCTCTTTAAGTACGGCTCGGGCACAGGCTCGAACCTCTCGACGCTCCGCTCTTCACGTGAGAAGCTCTCCGGCGGCGGCACACCTTCCGGTCCCGTCTCGTTTATGAAGGGCTTCGACGCGTTCGCCGGCGTTATCAAGTCCGGCGGCAAAACGCGCCGCGCCGCGAAGATGGTCATCCTGAACGCAGACCACCCGGACATCCCGGAGTTCATCAATTGCAAATCCGACGAAGAAAAGAAAGCCTGGGCGCTCATCGACGCGGGCTACGACGGCGGCTTCAACATCCCCGGCGGCGCATACGATTCGATTTCCTATCAGAACGCCAATCACTCCGTGCGCGTTACGGATGAGTTCATGAAGGCCGTTCTCGAGGACAAAGAATGGTGGACAAAAGCCGTTACCACCGGCAAGCCCATCGAGAAACACCGCGCGCGCGACCTGATGAAGCAAATCAGCGACGCAGCGTGGGTCTGCGGCGACCCCGGCATGCAGTACCATACGACAATCAACAACTGGCACACAAGCCCGAACACCGCGCCGATCAATTCCTCGAACCCGTGCAGCGAGTACATGTTCCTGGACGACACGGCGTGCAACCTCGCATCGCTCAACTTGATGAAGTTCCGTCTCGAGGACGGCGAGTTCGACGTGGAGAAATTCCGCCGCGCGGTACAGGTGACGATCACCGCGATGGAAATTTCCGTCGATAACTCCAGCTACCCGACGCCGTCCATCACGCAGAACAGCTTCGACTACCGTCCGCTCGGACTCGGCTACGCGAACCTCGGCGCACTGCTGATGGCGCGCGGGCTTCCGTACGATAGCGAAGAAGGCCGCTCCTACGCCGGTGCGATTACCTCACTCATGTGCGGCGAGGCGTACAGGCAATCCGCGCTCATCTCGAAAACCAAAGGCCCCTTCAAGGGCTTCGCGATCAACCGCGAGCCGATGCTGAACGTGATGGCGAAGCACGGCATCTACGCGGAGAAAATCGATTCCGAAATCGTGCCGAAAGATTTGTGGGAAGCCTCCGCCAGCGTGTGGAAGGACGTGGTGAAATACGGCAAGCAGTACGGCATCCGCAACTCGCAAGCGACGGTGCTCGCACCAACGGGCACAATCGGCTTCATGATGGACTGCGACACGACGGGCGTAGAGCCGGATATCGCGCTCGTGAAATACAAAAAACTTGTGGGCGGCGGGATGCTCAAAATCGTCAACAACACCGTGCCCGAAGCGCTCCGCAAGCTTGGCTACGACTCCGAACAAATCGAGCACATCGTAGCGTATATCGATAAAAACGACACGATTGAAGGCGCCCCGCACCTCAACGAAGACCACTTGCCTGTGTTCGACTGCGCCTTCAAGCCGGCGAACGGCAAGCGCACCATCCAGTATATGGGGCACATCCGCATGATGTCCGCCACACAGCCCTTCCTCTCCGGCGCCATCTCCAAGACGGTCAACATGCCGACAGAAGTGACCGCCGACGAGATCATGAACGCCTACATCGAGGCGTGGAAATTGGGCTTAAAGGCGATTGCGGTCTATCGCGACGGCTGCAAGCGCACACAGCCGCTCAGCACCTCGATGGACGACGGCAAGAAGAAAGAAGCGGCGACGCCGGCAAAGTTGCCGCCACGAAGAAGGCTGCCAGATGAGCGGCAATCCATCACGCACAAATTCAGCATTGCGGGACACGAAGGCTATATCACCGTCGGTATGTTTGAAGACGGCATGCCGGGCGAGGTGTTCATCACCATGTCCAAGGAAGGCTCAACGATTTCCGGCTTGATGGACTCGTTCGCGACAGCGACGTCGATTTCCCTGCAATACGGCGTGCCGCTGCGCGTGATGGTGGATAAATTCAGCCACGCGCGCTACGAGCCTTCGGGCTTCACGAACAATCCGGACATCCCGATTGCGAAATCCATAAGCGACTACATCTTCCGCTGGCTCGGCTCGAAATTCATTCCGAAAGAGGGCGAGGCAGTTGCAGAACCTTCCGAAGGATTAAAGGCTGAAAGTACGATTGAGATGAAGCCGAGAGCTGCGGCGAAAGCGAACCCGTCCGTTGAGCGCAACGAGAAGGTCGTCTTCGAAACCCAAGCCGACGCTCCCCCCTGCCACGAATGTGGCAGCATTATGATTCGTAGCGGGAGTTGCTACAAATGTCTGGAGTGCGGTTCAACTTCCGGTTGCAGCTAAGATAACGTAACAAATAGATATCTTGGGAAGGCGAGGATATATATCCTCGCCTTCTTTATTTTGGATTGAAATTTTTTGCTTCTTCGGTTATATTGCTCCACCATGCGCCGCCCTCACCGCAACTCCCAAAAACGCTATTACGAAGATAATGCGGTCTATTTCATTACGACGGTCACGTACGATCGGCACCCATATTTTCGCGAGCCAATTTTGACAGAGTTGTTCATCCGTAACCTATGGTTCGCGAAAAAACTCAAACAATGCGAATTATACGGTTATACCGTATTGCCGGATCATGTACATCTATTGATTCAACCAAAGGGAAAGGAGAATATTTCGGGAGTGATGCATAACATCAAACGCGTCTTTTCCTTACAGGCAAATCAAATAATTCTTTCTCGCCGGTTGGAAAATAAAAAAACCGGGGAAGGCGAGGATATATATCCTCGCCTGCGAAATGATGATCGGTATGCAAAACTTCGTTGGTCAGAAACCCTAAAGCGGTTACACCACCGTTTCATCAAACAACACGGCACAAACCACAATTTCCCTCCCTTCAAATGGCAATCCTCGTTCCGCGATCATCTTATCCGTGACAATGACGATTACGACCACCACATCGCATACATCCGCGACAATGCCATGAAACACGGATTGATAAATACGGCAGAAGATTGGTTATGCATGTGGGTGGATGGTATTTTGGAGCCGGTGTTTTCTGAAACGCCGTAGAATCAGAATACAGGAGTCAGTAGTTAGAATTTAGAAGTAAAAATTACCCCCTTTGCGCCCCTGCCTGCCGCCTGCCTGCCGGTAGGCAGGGCAGGCAGGTCTGTGGTTAAATCTTTTTGTCTTTCTTAGCGCTCTTCGCCCCTTAGCAGTTTTCTTTACCTCCCGTAATCTTTTACCAAATTTGTCCAATCTTTTTACAAAAATTGTCCAAACAAATTACAAATCTTGTATTGACAAACGCGTTTTCCCGTAGTATATTTGGGTATATTATTTAATTACATTTTAATTAAATAATGTGTATAGAATTACATACGCGAAACGCTGATTACACAGATTTAACCGATTTCCGCAGATTCGTACTCTAAAATGATTGCATGCGACTTGCTGCTTGTAGTCATTCAGAATATGAGTATCAGCGAGAATCTGTCTAACATCCGTGAGAATCCCGCGCTAAAAGATTTTATAAAAAATAAGCCCAAGTTTTATAAAACATAAGTTGACGAGCGGGTTTCACGTAGTATATTTGGCATTATGCTGATTTCGCAGATTACACTGATTTCACTGATACGTACAGTGAAGTGATTGCACAGAGCTAGCACTGTGTAGTCATTCAGAATTAGCATATCCGCGAAATCCGCGGGAATCTGTGAAATCTGCATAGTTACATCCTGACGTAGCGAAGGTGTCTGACTTCCGGCTGCCTCCCGACGAGTTCGTGGAATATCTGCGGTCGCTCCGCAGAAGGCCCCGGAGTAAGCGCTAAAGCAACACGCTGTTCTTTGCCACTTGGAGAGCTTGGCCTCTTGGCTGCCTGCTCTATCGCTCCAACCGGACGCTGAACGCCGTTCCGGGTCCGTATAAGCGACTAGTCGTGAAAGCGGACGTGTGCGTACACCCTTAGTGCACGCACAGTTGGATCATGCAGCCAAGCCCCGTAGGCATGCGGGGGGCACCTTCGCACAGTTGGGAATTTTGAAAAGCAGAAGTCAGAATTCAGTAGTCAGAAGAAAAGAAAAAAGAAAGTATGAAATAGATAAGAAATCAAAACACATCGCCCACAGAAAAAGAGCGAGCCCCTCTCTCCTGCGCGTGGTATACCCTCTCCTCTTAGCAGAGGGTAGGGTGAGGTCTCTCTAAAAAAGCAAACCCCCTTATTGGGCAATAGTGTACTTCTTTGTAATCTTCGTGTCCTTTGTGCCCTTTGCGTTTTGTGCATCCCGCCGTTTTATTTGGCGGGACGTGGTTCAATCTTAGGGAAAAAAACAGGAACAATCCGCCAACCCGTTTCGTCTAAACCTCTGTTCACTCATGATACAGAAAGGGTCACCCATGCGCGCAAGAATTGCCTTCCTCCTGCTGTTCATCGTTGTTCAGACGGGGTTTTCCCAGCGGCGAATGCGAGAGCAAGAACTGCCCCGCGAGCCCAAGCACGACAATCAAGACCTCGCCTATGCTGTCTCGGGATTCGCAGATAGCCTTGCAAAAGAAGATGCGTTCTCCGGCGTTGTTCTCATCGCGCAGCACGGCAATATTGTGTTCCACAACGCGTACGGCTATGCCGACAGGGAAGAAAAAATCCCGAACAAGCCGGATACGAAATTTAACATCGGGTCTCTGAACAAGTCTTTCACCGCCCTTGCAATCAGACAGCTGGTCGACGAAGGAAAAATCTCGCTCGACGACAAGCTCAAAAAATTTTTGCCGGAGTATCCGAACCGGGAGGCTGCGGAGAAGGTCACAATACAGCATTTGCTCGATATGACGTCCGGCATCGGTGATATTTTCTGCCCGGCATATGAATCCACGCCAAAAGAAAAACTCCGCTCGATAGAGGATTTCATCCCCCTCTTTGCCGGGGAACCGCTGCAATTCGAGCCGGGGACACAGCGGCAATACTCCAACGGCGGTTACATCCTATTGGGCGCAATCATTCAGAAAGTGTCGGGGTTGGATTACTACACCTACGTGCGGGAGAAAATTTTCAAACCGGCGGGAATGACGGTAACGGAATATTATGCGAAAAATGCCGCAGTGGAAAATCTAGCGAGGGGCTATATGCGGGCGGATACAGAGCTCAAGGACAATTATCCAACACTGCCCGGGCGGGGAAGCTCGGCAGGCGGAGGATACTCCACAGCGGAGGATTTGCTGAAATATACAATCGCCCTAAAGCAGGGAAAAATCAAATCTGGCAGAGCGGATGTGCTTGGCATCGGCGACGGGGCTCCGGGCTTGAACGCGGCGCTTGAATGGGACCCGGAGTCCGGTTATGCCATTATCGTGCTGGCAAACCTCGACCCTCCGGCTGCCGGAAGTGTTGCGCGCAAAATCCGCTCATGGCTGCCGAACGTCTAAGCACGTGACTGCTCAAAACAAAAATCCCCGTACCTCTTGGGCACGGGGACTTTTTACTCCATTACTAAACTACGAGATCCCCGACTACAGCATTCGGGGATAGCTTCGCTACTTCTTCTTCTCGTCTTTCGGCATTTCCATCGGCGGCATCGGAATATCGGTGTTCCACATTTCCGCGGCGACTTTCCACGAGCCGTCTGCCTGTTGCTTCCAGATGGCAACATACTTGCCGTTATCGGTCATCGACGGCATATCGCCCATGCTGCCCGTCCAGGAATACGTGCCGATCTCATAGGCAATGGTGCCCGAGGCTTGCACATCCGACACGGTGAACGTCATAGACGAGGTCTTCATGCCGGACTGGTTCATGCCGGCGATCCAATCCTGAATCGCCTGTTTGCCCTTCACCATCGGCTCGTTCGGCGGCAACTCGACTGCGTCTTCAGCATAGTACGCAATCACCGCGCTATCGACGGTTCCGGCAACCATCGCAGCACTCGAGGCGGCATTATAATCATCGATCGTTTTGCGGAGCGCAGCCATATCCACTGCGGGCGGCGCGCAGGACGCAATCAACAGCGACAGGACGACAACACTGAACAGCGTATAGCGGGTACACATACTTCCTCCAAATTTGAGTAGGGTAAGAGATTGTGGGACATCGTAGCGCAACAAAATTATGAAACACTCCATCAAGAATCAAGTGCGCACATGCCTCTTGCATTTCTCGTGCCATTGTGCTATTCTATGCACTCCGCTGCTGAGTACAACTTACACGCGTTTCATGCGCGATTTTATTCATCGTTTTGCACTTTCCCGTTTCGGGAGTCTATAAGTCCAGAGGGCATATCCATGAAAAAAATAACAAAAAATATTTTTCGTTTGTCGTTCCTATTGGCGTTTATCGCGGCTTTTCAATCGTTGCTCGCCCAAACGCCCGACGAACAGCTTCGTTCAAAGGCTAACGAGCTTGCGCAAAAATTCCTCATCGTCGATACGCATGTAGACGTCCCCTATCGCTTCAACGAAGGAGGGTGGGAGGATATTTCCAAGCGCACAGTGAAGGGCGACTTCGATTACGTCCGTGCGAGTGAAGGCGGATTGAACGCGCCGTTCATGTCGATCTACGTCCCCTCCGGACGCGAGCCGAACACGGGCACCGCTGCCGCGCCGAAGTTCGTTCCGCAGGGAGCCAAAGCCCTCGCCGATTCGCTTATCGACATGGTGGAGAGCTTTAATAAGAAATGGCCCGACAAGTTCAACATCGCCGAATCCGCTGAGGACGTGAGGACGCTTGTCAGATTAGGTGCCATCGCCCTGCCGATGGGCATGGAAAACGGTTCGCCCATTGAAGGCAGCCTGGATAACCTGCGGCATTTTTACAATCGCGGCATCCGTTACATCACACTCACACACGGTAAGGATAATCATATCTGCGATTCCTCGTACGACACCACGCGCACGTGGAAAGGCTTAAGCCCGTTCGGCAAGCAGGTCGTTGCGGAGATGAACCGCCTCGGCATCATGGTGGATATCTCGCACGTGTCCGACGATGTGTTCTGGCAGGTGATGGAGCTTTCGAAAGCGCCCGCCATCGCATCGCATTCTTCCTGCCGCGCGTTCACGCCCGGCTGGCAACGCAATATGTCGGACGACATGATTAAAGCGCTGGCGAAACAAGGCGGCGTGATTATGATTGCATGGGGGTCGTCGTTCATCAGCGATGAGTTCCGTAAATGGGGCGATAATTTCGGCGCGTTCCTCACGGCCAATAATGCGAGCTTCAGCAGCCCGAATGTGAGCGAGCTCCAAAAACAGTACGAGGCGACAAACCCCAAGCCGCGTGTCACTGTTGCGGACGTCGCGAAGCACATCGACCACGTGGTGAAACTCACGAGCGTGGACCACGTGGGCTTCGGCTCTGATTTCGACGGCGTGGGCGACACACTGCCCGAAGGCATTAAGGACGTGTCGATGTATCCCAATCTCATCTATGAATTGCTGAAGCTCGGGTATTCAGAGCAGGACATCGAAAAAATCTGCAGCGGCAACATTCTTCGTGTCTGGTCTAAAGTGGAACAAGTTGCAAAAGAATTGCAGGGGAAGTAACCCACTTTTTCATTGCAACAATTAATCATTGCACAAGATTTGGAATCTTCCCCCTTTGTCCCCCTCTATGAGGGGGATAGCCGAAGGCGGGGGGGAAGCTTCTCATTTAGGAGACTGCATGCGTAAAAAATTCTATCTGCTTACTTCTTTATTCTTGATTCTGAGTCTCACCGCCTTCTCCCAGCCCAAAAAGCTCAAGGTTCTCATCTCCGTCGATATGGAAGGCATCGCCGGCGTGGTAACGGGCGACCAGTTGAGTCCGGGCGGGTTCGAGTACCAACGCTTCCGCGAGTTCATGACGAACGAAGCGCTCGCCGCCGTCAACGCAGCCAAGGAGTCGGGTGCGACGGAGCTCCTCGTAGTGGATTCTCACGGCAACGGAGAGAACTTGCTGATTGAAAAATTTTCGAAAGACGTACGCATCATCCGCTCGTGGCCCCGCCGCTTCGGGATGATTGCCGGCATCGATGAGACATTCGATGCGGTCGTCTTCATCGGCTATCATTCATCAACCAACAACCCAAAAGGCGTGCGCGCACATACATTCTCCAGCGCGCGGCTCACGAGCGTCGCGCTCAACGGCAAAGCCGTTACTGAGGGCGCGTGGAACGCCGCTATCGCCGGGCACTTCGGTGTGCCGGTGGTGATGGTCTCGGGAGATGATGCCGCCGTGAGCGAAGTCAGCGCGCTCGTCGGTAACATCGAAACGGCGGAAGTGAAGAAGAGCCTGAGCTTCCACTCCGCCAACACGCTCACGCCGGAAGCATCCTGCGAGTTAATCAGCCAAAAGGTGAAAGCCGCGTTGGGAAGGTTGAAAGAGTTTAAGCCGTACAAGCTCACCACACCCGTCACGCTGGACGTGAGCTTCAAGCATTACCGCGTGTTCGAAGTCTTGGCGTACCTCAAGACCGTTCAGCGCACGGACGCGCATTCCATCAGGTACGTCGGCAAGGATATGCTAGACGTTGCAGATTTCTGGTTGTTCGTGACCTCGTACTCGCTGGAGTTGGAACCGTAGGGGCAACATTATCCACGAAGGACACCAAGGACACAAAGTTTACAACATAAGAGCTTTAATATTCTTCGTGTAACTTCGTGCTCTTAGTGGATTATTTTTGAGACTTACGGAGTCGTCAATCTTCGCTTTCCAGTGCCGTCGGCGTTCATGATCCACAATCCCCCGTCGTTTCCTGTTGTGCGCGTGTAGACGATTTTGTTTCCGTCCGGGCTCCACGCTGGGTAGTCGCCGGCATCGCCGACAGTAAGATTAACATGCTGGCCTGTCGAGAGCACAACCTTCCGCACCTGCGTGTAGTCTGTCAGCGGTTTTGCGCCGTAGACGATTTCCGTG
>JAKEEG010000015.1 GCA_022616555.1 Ignavibacteriota bacterium
GACTTCGAACAATTACACTCTTAACTTCGTATCCAACTTTTCGGGGAAAGATCATTGCACTCCGTAGAGAATTAAGAGAAATAGTTGGTAATATTCCTCTCGATTTCGTTCCTAGCGGACTAAATAAAATGGTACACAAATACGAACTTTCCAAAAACTTATTACAAGCGTTTTACAATCCAGAAGATCGCACATATAGTCCGCTAAAGTTTATAGATGTGATGGAAGAGGTTGAAAATGAGGTCAGACAACACAATGTTACTACACTCATTGAAATCATAGAATACTTAAAATCTCTTCTCTATAGCCAGTCGTCAGCTTTAACAATAGTAAGGAGAGAGTTTTGGAGAATAAAAGACGACATGTACAATATTTACAGAATAAGGAATATGCTAGTACACTTAGCAACAACTAATAGCTTGCTCTTAGGTTACTATGCTAGAAGATGTAGAGAATATAGCTTGTCGCTTTTGGATGAAATTAAGTGGAAACTTTTAAGCACTGAGAATGACAATGAAATTCTATCGTTAGAAAACTACTTTCAGAACATTGTAATCGAGGGCAATATTGGTTTAGAGGCAATTCAAAACAATGACATGGCAACTTTCAGGTCATGGGTTTTATCCTAAGAAATTTTTTCGCATTGCTTATCTAAGTGTTTTTGGCTATTTTCATTCAATAATTCAACCACATGGAGAGGTGGCCGAGTGGCTGAAGGCACAGGTTTGCTAAACCTGCATAGGGGGTAACCTCTATCGAGGGTTCGAATCCCTCCCTCTCCGCCAGCATTAAATCAATCTTGATTCTCTCAATATTTTTGCCTCCAAAGAAAAACTGTGACAACACCAAAATTAAAAAATGTAGACGAATATATAACAAAATGTCCTAAAGAGGTACAAGACAAGTTAAGAAAGATTAGGGCTGCAATACGAGAAGCAGCGCCTGGTGCCACTGAACGCACCGATTACTTTGAAATGCCCGGATATTCCTATAAGGGTTACGATTACCAGGGGATGTTTGTCTGGTTCAGTTTTAAGAAACCGTATGTTCGCCTTCACGTCCGTCCCCCCGTGATACAAAACCACAAAAAGGAACTTACCGGCTATACCACAACAAAGGCGATTGTGAGTTTCCCAGCAGATAAAACGGTACCAATTTTACTGGTGAAGAAGTTAGTGAGAGCAAGTGTTAAGGTCATGAAAGGAAAAACTTGAAATCGTCTTTCTGACCCGCAAAGCAATCAGCCTCGTTTTACCCACTACAAACTCGATACAAACCACATGAGCCCCTCAAACGACACTACTCCCTACGTCGCCTTTCTCCGCGGCATCAATGTCGGCGGAGTCATCGTTAAAATGGACGCATTGAAAAAGGCGATCGAATCGCTAAAATTCAAAAACGTCCGCACTCTGCTCGCGAGCGGCAATGTTCTCTTTGAAACCAAGCGCTCGACAAATGATGCAATCTCTAAGACAATCGAGGAGAAGCTTAAAAAAACATTCGGGCGTGAGATTGGCGTAATCGTCCACTCGATAGCGGAAATTGAAAAACTTGTGAAGAACAATCCGTTCAAAGGCGTTAAAATCACCCCCGATACCCGTCTGTACGTTACGTTTCTCGCTCGAAAACCAAAAAGCAATCTGAAAATTCCATACAAACCCAAGGGGGCAAATTTTGAAATCATTCGGCTGACATCAACCGAATCATGTAGTGTTGTCACTGGACCCCCTGGCGAAGGTACACTTGACCTTATGGATTTACTGGATAAAGAGTTCGGCAAGAAAGTCACTACCCGCAACTGGAATACAGTGGAGAAAGTGCTGAAGAAGTTCCAATTCGACTAAACTTAGCATCTCTCAGCTAAGTTTACCGTCGAATTGCGAATCCCGCCAGTTGTTAGGCGGGATCCATTACTCAGCGAAAAGCAAGAACCCCTCTTTTTCTTTAGGGCAAATTCCTTCGTTAAGAATTTGCTAAAACATCCGTTACCGATTAATTACCAAGTTCTTGGGCAAGCCCTATGAGAAGCCCTTCTGGGCCGCGGATATAGCAAAGTCGATACGAGTCCTCGTACTGAACCACTTCACCGACGAGCTGCGTGCCCCGCTTCCGGAGCCTGGCGAGCGTCTCGTCGATGTCCTCCACGGCGAACATGACGCGTAGATAGCCGAGAGCGTTGACCGGGGCGTTCCGGTGATCGGCAACTATAGGCGGGGTGAGAAATCGCGAGATCTCAAGCCGGCTATTTCCGTCGGGAGTAACCATCATGGCGATCTCCACGCGCTGGTTGCCCAGTCCTGTGACACGCCCGGCCCATTCTCCTTCGATTGGGGCGCGCCCCTCGAGCTCGAGGCCAAGTTCGGTGAAGAAGTCAATGGCGGCATCGATGTTTTCCACCACGATGCCAACGTTATCCATCCTCTTAAGGCTAGATTTTTTTGATTTCGTCATCATTACTTTTTCTTAACTTGCGGAGAGCGAGGGATTCTGCCGTAGGCATTCCTTCGGAAGAACTCCCAAGTTCCAATTCGACTACACTTAGCGCTTCACAGCTAAGTTTACCATGAATTGTCTGTAGGACCGACCCCCTTCTGGGAAAATCCCGCCGCTTTTGTAGCGGGATCCATGCAAGCGGTGTCTGTTTGAAAATATCCGAACGGAACTGGCTGGGCTCGGCGGGCGGAATTCCCCCACACCCCCTTCCGCCCGCCTCGCCTTGAACCGGAACGGAAAGGACGATTTCAAGTTTTTAGCGAGCGAGGCTCGCTAGCAAAATCATAACCGATTTTGCTCTTTGGCGGCAAATTCTTTCAAGTTGTTATGAATTTTTGTTTGCGCAAATGTAGCAAATTCTTTCAAAAGTTCAGAATCAACTTTTTCTGAAGAATCAGCTTCGCGGTACTCTTGTAACGCAGCCGAAATTATGGGGTGATATTTTTCTGGTAAATTTTTCAAGGCTCATTCTGCGCCTTCTACTTTTGAAACAATCAAATTTTCTTCAATGAAATCAAGAACTCTACAGAAATTTAGAACAGCGTATTTGGTAACAATACATTTTTCTGTTCCAGTTTTCTCTTGAATGTTGTTGAAACTTTCCTCGGAATCTTTTGCTATTGAATCAAGATAATAGTTTTTTGGAATATCCACGAAAACATCATCAATTGGTTTACCATACACACAAATTCCACGCTGTTTCGTAATGGTAAAGTGTGCCGCCAAATCTGGGTCTGTCATTTCGGTTTTGTGTGGCAAGCCATGAAGTTTAACCTGCTCCTTAGTTCCCATATGAAATTCATACGGCGTTGGATAGCGAAAATCGCTCCCCGCAAACGTCTCAACTACAATACTCATCTCTATGCCATTTCCAGGAGCGTCTTTCCCGTATATCTCAAGAAAAGATTTTGATAACTTTTGTCGTTCCTCTGGAGTTAATGGGTTTGAGATTATAACGAGGTAATCAAAATCACTTTGCTTGAATGTAAAACCACCCATGGCCGCAGAACCGTGAATATATATTCCAGTTAATTTTTCACCGAGCGAATCTAAAAGAATCTGCGCATGTTTTTGCAGTGCTGAGATGACTTCTCTCGGTAATTTTTCAATATTATTGAGTTCCATATTATTTCAAAAGTTGACCACTGCTAACACCCAAAGCTTCGGCAATCTTAGCGATTGTCGCAAGTGTTGGATTTTGTTTGCCAGCTTCAAGATTGCTGATATACGCTCTATCAATGCCAGTCGCGCGGTGAATGTCGCCTTGAGACAACCCTTTTGCTTCCCGAAGCTTCTTCATGTTTTTTGCAAATCGTTGTATTTCGCTGTCTTTCATAGATATTCAAAAGTAATTAACATCTGTACTTTAGCATTTTATTGTGTTTAATCGCAATAATGTGATATATTACATATATGGATTTATGGAAGCGGCGGCAGCAAAACCAAAAATTTCCTTCCTTTCAAATGTTCCGCCTTGCGGCGGGGGGGGACCGCAAATAAAAATGATGGGAAATTTTTGGGTTTTGCCCCGCGCGAGCTTGTCGAGCGCGGGCGAGGCGCAAGTGTCATTCGTCAAAATCCTGCGGATTTTGTCCGAAATACATTCGAACTTCGTCCAATTTTGGCGGAGAGCGAGGGATTCGAACCCCCAAGTCCTTGCGGACGCCGGTTTTCAAGACCGGTGCAATAGCCGTTCTGCCAGCTCTCCAGTGTTTCTTTCCGCTTCAAATTTACACAATTATCAAAGTTTTTCCAACTAAGGTGTGTTTTGGGGAGTTAGTGTGCTTTCTAGGATACGCTTGGAAATTCCCCAAACGCACTTGGATTTTTCCCACACACTCAAGGTGGTATCTTGGGTAGGGGTCGCTCCTCAGACTCGCTCTAATGAGAGCTAATAGCCTGCCGGCAGGCAGGCGTTTTTTCAACTCTTCGGCTGGATGAAATTCCAGAAAAGCGCGGCGAGTATCGCGCCACCGGTCGGGGCAACGAGATACAGCCACAGATGATCGAACATGCCGGAGACGAGCGCAGGCGCAAGTGAGCGTGTTGGATTCATCGAAGCACCAGAAATCGGGCCGCCGAACATCGCCTCCATAAGTATTACTCCCCCAATAGCAATCGCTGCCAGCACACCTTTCTCTTTTGAGCCTGTTGAGACACTGAAGATGACCGTCATGAGCAGAAATGTCATGACTACTTCAAGAACGAACGATTGCATTTCCGAACCTGCAGGCAATGTTATGCTCAACGACTCGCTTGAAGGAAACATCAACCTCAGCAATCCGCTCGCAACAATTGCTCCCGCAAGTTGGGCACCGATGTAGCCCACCAGTTGGTTCGTGGGAAATCGCCCGCTTATCCAAAATGCAATCGTCACAGCGGGATTAATGTGCGCGCCGGAAATATCCCCAAACGCGAAGATCATCGTTTGAATGACCAAACCGAACGTGATGGCAATCCCAACGTGCGTCACCGCGCCGCCAGTTGTTTCGTTGATGATGATCGCCCCAGTGCCGCAGAAGACCAGAGCAAATGTGCCGACAGCTTCGGCTATGTATTTTCGAAAGTCAGTCATAACAATTAGGTTGAAATGGTCGTGTAAATACTTAGCTGTGTCATTGCGAGCGTTTTCCAGCGAAACAATCTCGTTTTTTCCTAGACGGTTAGATAGTCAACCACCCCGTCCCGACAAAAAACGTCGGGGCACCCCCTCCTTGAGCAAGAAGGGGAAAAAGCGTTCTTGTTTTTCGTCCCCCTAACTAAGGGGGACGCGTTCCTGTTAGCCGCGGCTAACCGGAATGCAGGGGGTTACCACTACTAAAACACATCTTACTCTTTAAGTTAAAAGCCTTCACCACCCCAACACCCATGCAAAAATTAAAGGCGCAACAATCGTTGCATCGCTCTCCACAATGAAGTGCGGCGTATCCACGCTCAGCTTGCCCCAGGTGATCTTCTCGTTCGGCACGGCGCCGCTGTACGAACCGTACGACGTCGTCGAATCACTGATCTGGCAAAAGTACGACCAGAGCGGCGTGCCCTTCCACTTCAAATCCTGTTCCATCATCGGTACCACACAAATGGGAAAATCACCAGCGATGCCGCCCCCAATTTGGAAAAATCCGACTCCCGCCCCGGCGGAATTCTTCTTATACCAGTCTGTCAACTCGATCATGTATTCGACGCCGGCTCGCACAGTGCCGGGCTTCAGTTCTCCCTTGATACAGTACGCGGCGAACACGTTGCCAAGCGTGGAGTCCTCCCATCCGGGCACCACGATGGGAATATTCTTTTCCGCCGCGGCGAGCATCCAGCTATTCGCCGGGTCGATATCATAGTACTGCTTCAGTTCGCCGCTCAACAACATTTGGTACATGTATTCGTGCGGAAAAAATCTTTCGCCCTGCGCTTCTGCCTCTTTCCATCGCGCAATAATATGCTTTTCAATCCTGCGGAAGGCCTCTTGCTCGGGAATACACGTATCTGTGACGCGGTTATATTGCTGTCGCAACAATTCGTGCTCGTCCTGCGGCGAGAGGTCCTGGTAATGTGGTACGCGTTTGTAACGGGAGTGTGCAACGAGGTTCATGATATCTTCTTCGAGGTTGGCGCCGGTGCAGGAAATGATGTGCACTTTGTTGTTGCGTATCATTTCCGCGAGGGAGATGCCCAACTCTGCGGTTGACATGGCCCCCGCCATGGCGACCATCATCTTGCCGCCGGAGTTCATCAGCGCCTCGTATGCTTTTGCGGCGTCTGCGAGCGCGGCAGAGTTGAAATGGAGGAAGTGCTTCGCGATGAAGTGAGAGATCGGACCTTTTCCGGTCATCGTGGTCATCTCCTCTTTATGGATGTGTAAATGATATGTAGTCTCGCCATCCGCTCCTATCCAAGTTGTGTTAAAATCACTCCGGTAATCGTCACAATACCGCCAATGATAAACTCGCCCGATATCGTATAATCCAGAAATGCCAACGCGAGCAGCGTAGCGACGACAGGCTGGCCGTTCGCAAACACCGCCAGCTTCGCTGCGTCAATGCGCCCCAGCGCGTAATACCACATTAAGTATGCTAAAATCGATGTGCCGACGCCAAGATAGAGTATTCCCGCCCAATGCGCCGCACCCAATGTAGCAAGCGGGAACTGGGCAATCGAAATGATCCCTACCGGTAAAAATATCAGCATCCCTAAAATCATAGCGATACAGGTGGTTTGAATCGCTCCGTATTTAAGGATCATCGGCTTGCCGTAAATCGTGAAGAGCGCCCAGGCAATCACCGCGAGCAGAATCATCAAGTTGCCGTATGTATATTCGGAGGAAAAATCTATGCCTCTCTCAAACACCACTACGGCCACACCCGCGAAGGCGAGCAAAATCCCGGCAGTTTTCTTAGCCGTAATTTTTTCTTTCAGAATAAAATGTGAGAGCAAAAGCACAAAGACCGGCGTGACGCCGTACAACAACGCGCCATTCGCCGCCGTCGAAAATTTCATCCCATACAAATAAAAAAACTGGTTGATGGGCAATCCAAAAAATCCCAAAAGTGCCAGCTTGCCCCAGTCACCGCGCTCAATCGTAATGCGCTTTACCTTCACAGCCAGGAGAATTCCCAACCCGACAGTCGAAATAATCGACCTAATGAATGTTAGCGTCGCCGCGTCAACGTCCTGCACAACGGCTTTCGCTACGATGTGCGTCCCACCCGCAATCAGTATTTGGATAACGACAATGAAATAGACATTCATAGAAGAAAAACCTGCCGGCGCCGGCTTCATCGAGCCGCGCCGCCTGTCTGCCAGTAGGCAGTGCCTGCGGTGCTTTCGAAAACTGCTCCAGTTAGCGCCGGGATTGTTCGAACGCTACTTGAAGGTCAAGCAGGATTTTCTTGATCTCCTTGATTTCTTTCGACGCGATATGAATTTTCCAAAAGCTGATCAGGATCACACTGACAACGCCGCCATAGAAGATCCCGATCAATACCGTTGCGATCATACCTTGATCAGACAACATACACGCACCTCCTTCTTAAGGTACTGCGTAGAATGCTTTCATAGTTCTCTTCAAAGATAACGTCAATATACGCGACGGATGCTAAAAATCAAGAAAAATCTTTGCATTCCAAGCACCTTTCCGTATATTCGCGCTCTCATCTCGGCGAACATGTCTTCAACAAATAACTCCATTATCGAATCGGGAGGTCCTATGCGACAACTCTGCATTCTGCTCACACTCTGTGTTCTCACGCTCACAGCGTTGAGCCAAACGACGCCATTCATCGACGCGGAAACCGAACGCTTGCTTGTCAACGAACTTTCCGGCGACCACGCATACGACAACTTGCGATGGCTTGCCCTCTGGCATCGCACCAGTGCTTCCCGAGATTACCACGAAGCGGCTCAGTTTATTGAGAAAAGAGCCAAAGAATACGGGTTAGTGGACGTCAAAATCGTCCGGCATAAAGCCACAAACCCCGGATGGTCGGCGTCTTTCGGTGAGCTCTGGGTTGTTGAACCATCGGAAGTCAAGCTGGGCAGCTACGCCGATTACGCGGTCGCCCTTGCCACCAACTCCCGCACCACCCATGTTAAGGCTCCGCTTGTTGACGTAGGAGCGGGAACGACAGACGCCGATTATGAAGGGAACGACGTCTCCGGAAAAATCGTCCTTGCCAGCGGAAGCGTTGGCGCGGTGATGAACCAGGCCGTCTGGAAACGCGGAGCTTTGGGAATTGTGTCCCACATGTATCAAACCTTCCCCCGTATCAGCAGCATGGTTGACCGACCGGACCAGGTGGCGTGGGGCAATCTCCCCTACAAAAACGCTGACGGCAAGGAAAGCACATTTGGCTTCATGGTCAGCCCGCGCAAAGGCAAAATGCTGCAGGATATGTTGAAAAACGGTCCTGTGACAGTGAAGGTCGATATCGAAGCGGAGTTTAATGAAACTGCTTGGGAAGAATATGTTGAGGGGTGGATACGCGGGACGAGTATTTCCGACCAACAGATATTCCTTACCGCTCACCTACAGGAGGAAAAGCCATCTTACAACGATGACGCCTCCGGCTGCGTGAGTATACTGGAAATAGCCAGAACACTTAATCGCCTTATTAAAGAAGGCCGGATCCCACGACCGAAGCGGGACATCCGCTTCTTCTGGGCGGATGAGATCAGCTCGGAATACCAGTATTTCCAAGACCACCCGGAAGACAGGAAAAAAGTACTTGTGAACATCAATCAGGACATGGTCGGGGCGAAACAATCGTTGGGTAGTAGAGTTCAACATGTAACGCGCACTCCACACTCGATTCCAAGTTACTTGAGCGATGTTGTAGCAAATATCGCTACGTACGTAATGCTCGGCAATACGCATTTTATAACAACAGCCGGCGCCGGCCAGAGTCAGCCATACTCTAAGCCTATCCTCTCGCATCTCGGCACGCGCGAACGCTTCGCGATGCTTGTTGTACCGTATTTCAACAGCACAGACCATTTGGTATTCAACGAAGGCATTATCGGCGTACCCGGCGTTACGCTGACGAATATGCCGGACGATTTCATTCACTCGTCGGATGACGACGCCTTCCAGATTGACCAGACGCAGATAAAGCGAAACGCGTTCATCGTAGCTTCAGCCGCGTGGTACTTGGCAAACGCAGAAGAAACAGAAGCGCCGGTTATCGCGTTCGAAGTGTATCACACCGCAATGAAACGCATACACACAGACGGGCTTGCCGCGGCAAATCATATCCTCAAGAACAAAAATAATTCCGAAGCGGCTTACAAAGAAGCACGCAACGTTATTGAGCAAGCATATGTGCGCGAAAGCCGCGCCGTCGAAAGCGCACGCGTGTTCGCTGCCAAAGCTGGTGCTGGCGGAAAACAGATCGACAATCTGAAGAACATGCTGATGAGCCAGCAAGGTGGGTCGCTCTCGGCGTTGGATGAATACTACAAGTCTGTTACCAGCAAAGCGACGCCGAAAATAACCCTGACCGAGAAGGAGAAGCAATTAAGCAGGAAAGTGCCCCAGAATATCGAAAATGTCGCAGACTATTTCACGAAGCGGCAAGGCGTGGGAGGCGTTCCCGGCTTGCACAACGAAATGAGATACGAAGCGTTGAACTTCGTCAACGGCAAGGATAGTTACCTCGATATTTTCAACGCCGTGCAGGCAGAAGCGATTTCGGCAGGAGAGTATTACTACGGCAAAGTGACACTCGAAGCCATCGAGCAGTTGCTGGATAAAGCAGTAGCATCCGGCTGTGTGACGTTGAAATAGTGTGACCTAAATAATTAAGAGAAGTCCGACATCTAGTGCTGCTGTGCGGTGACGATGTCGGACTTCTTGCTATAACCCACCCCAAAAATGTCCGACTTTGTCTTCACACTTTTCCCCCTAAAAGTCGGACATGATACACTCGAGGATGGCAAATTATTTTTTTTACCGCCTACCAGTCTGGCCTGACTTGTTTTCGCCCCTACTATCTCCACCGCTTTGTCGAGCTGGAACATGTGACGAATTACCCTGTGATGGAGATGTTATTGATACATTCTCCCGAGGCTGCGGACGATTTCGTTCCGCCCCTGAACCCCTATTTTGTTCCTGAGTAGGTCTTGGAATCCGTATGTTGCCCGATTCTCGTTGGGGCCTCGTTTGCGGAGGAGCTGGTTCTGCTATCGAACCAGCAGGCGGATAATATGGATCTGGATATGGAGGAGGGTATGGGGGGGTATGGTGGATCAACATAAATCTGCGGACTATTATTGTACACAATTTGCGTGTAGCAACCTTGCATTACAGCCAAGACAACAACAACTATACTGCTCGATAACAACACCCTAAGCAGCGCTTTCATAAAGCCTCCGAAATGTTGGCTTTGCTCTCAATCAAACTAACAATATTAGTACCAGAACGGCTATAAAGAAGAATTAGCATCTCCGTGTAAATTCATCTCATTCTATCTTCATACCAAAGTCCGGGCTGTACTCAGGCGGGGTCATCATTGACGAGAAAAGTAAACAGTTTCGAAAATTTTTTGTAAATTCCAACAATGGATATACCTTCGGAGCCTGCTGTATTGCCAGGCAAGCCCTCTCCGGCGAAGCCGGTCGAGCCTTGGCGTAAGAACCTCTATATTATCTGGGCGTCTCAGTTTATTGCGATGATGGGCATGAGCTTGGTCGTGCCCTTCCTTCCTTTCTACATTCGCGAACTCGGCATCCAATCCAACGATGAAATTGCACGCTGGAGCGGTTTGGTGTTCGCCGGACCGTTCTTCGTGTCGTTTTTTTCAACACCTATCTGGGGCTACTTAGGTGATCGATACGGACGGAAGATAATGACTGTCCGGGCGATTTTTGGTTTGGGGATTTCTCAAATCTTCATCGGATTTTCGCAGTCGGTCGAGATGCTCTTCTTCTTCCGCATGGTGCAGGGTGGCATCAGCGGATTCCTTGCCGCCTCGCTCGCTCTCGTCTCTGCTAACACGCCGCGTGAAAAGTCCGGCTATGCAGTAGGGATCTTGCAGACGGCAACGTCGAGCGGCAACGTGTTCGGTCCGCTTGTCGGTGGAACGCTCGCGGATGCCTTCGGCTACAGGCCGATATTTTTTATTGTCGCCGGATTGTGTACAATTGCCGGTTTAGTCATCATCCGATTCGTGCGCGAGGATGTGCAGCCGAAACCCGAGCACCCGGAGCCGCACCGAATCCTCGGCAATTA
>JAKEEG010000016.1 GCA_022616555.1 Ignavibacteriota bacterium
CTCGCCGGGTTTTTCCGCAAGAAGCACGTCTCGAACGAAGCGAGCGTAAAGTACTTCCTACTTGGCGCGTTTGCAACGGGGTTCCTCCTCTACGGTATCGCGCTCATCTACGGCTCAACTGGCACAACGGATATCCTGGCGATCAAGCAGAGCTTTACCTCATTCTCCGGCAACGGGATGTTCCTCATCGGCGTCGGGATGCTCATCGTCGCGTTCTCGTTTAAGATTTCCGCGGCGCCGTTCCACATGTGGGCGCCCGATGTGTACGAAGGCGCTCCGACGGTAGTAACCGGCTTCATGTCCACAGGAGCGAAAGCCGCCGCCTTCGCGGCATTTGTTTCGGTCTTCATAGGCTCGTTTGAATACCTCGGCTCTACGGTCAATGAAGCGCTCGCGATTCTTGCAGCCGCGTCGATGGTCATCGGCAATGTCACTGCAGTCGTGCAAACGAATCTCAAGCGTATGCTCGCGTACTCCAGCATTGCGCACGCGGGCTATATGCTGAGCGGCATCGCCGCCGGCAACCCTGAAGGCCAGACGGGAATTCTGTTCTACGTTGTCGCTTACACGTTTATGAATCTCGGCGCGTTCGCCATTCTGTCCATCATGGAAAAAGAAGAGGACAAGGGGTTGACGTTCGACGATTACGCCGGACTTAGCTCCAAGCGTCCCGCTCTCGCCGCGTTGATGTCGCTGTTCATGTTCTCGCTCGCTGGCATCCCGCCGTTCGCGGGGTTCTTCGGGAAGTATTATGTGTTTCTCAGTGCCGTCAAGGCTGATATGACGTGGCTTGCAGTTGTCGGTGTGCTTACGAGCATCATCTCCGTTTACTATTACCTGCGGCTCGTGGTAGTGATGTACTTCCGCGAAGGTGAGGCTGATGTGTTAGTGAAGCCGACCCGCCACGCTATGCTTGCCATCGTTATTGCCGCATTATTGGTGATTCAGTTGGGTATCTATCCTTCCTTCATCGTTGAGCTTGCACAGCAGTTCCAATAGGGCGCCCATGCAAACCGTCGTCTCGGCTGAGCAAATGAGGTGGTGCGACGCAACGACCATCAAATCCTATGGCGTCCCCAGTCTTATCCTCATGGAGAACGCGGGTTCGAGCGTTGCGTGGTTCGTAGAGGAACATTTCGGCCCTCTTGAAAGCAGGCATGTCGTTATCCTGTGCGGAAAAGGAAACAACGGGGGAGACGGTTTCGTCGCAGCTCGCCATCTTGTGAACCAGGGCGCGACGGTTTCTGTTGTGACTATCTCGAACGCTCGCGAGCTTATGGGCGACGCGAAAACGAATTTCAGCATCTTAGCGCGTATTGGCAAAAGCACTGAACAACTCACAATCAGCCAGTACTCTTCCAAATTGCTGAAATCGTTACATCCGGACATCATTATCGATGCACTGCTGGGGACGGGATTTTCCGGTGCTGTGCGCAAGCCGCTTACGGATGCGATTCAGTGGATGAACGAGAGCAGGGTTCCCGTTGTGGCGGCCGATATTCCCTCTGGCGTGGATGCGACAACGGGTATTGTTGAAAACATCGCCGTTCAGGCAAGCGCAACGGTGACATTCGGCTTACTCAAGTCCGGACTTTTCTGCAATCAGGGTCAAGACTCCGCGGGTGATGTGCTAGTCGCGGACATCGGTATTCCAAAATCTGTAAGCACTTCTGATAAGTTTCAGACGTTTCTTATAGAGCGTTCGGATGTCCGCTCGTTGTTGCCGCGTCGTCCATCGACATCGCATAAATATTCTGTCGGCAAAGTGCTCGTCATCGCTGGGTCGAAGGGCTATACAGGAGCAGCGGCGCTTGCGGCAATGTCCGCTTTGCGCGCAGGGGCAGGCGCGGTAATGTTGGCGACGCCGGAATCAGTGTATCCTGTGCTAGCCCGAAAGCTGACGGAGGCCATCGTCGCTCCGTTCTCCTCGACGCCGGAAGGCTCACTCAGTACAGAAGCATTAGCTCCCCTTCGCGAAAAAATACAGTGGGCGGATGTTGTCGTTATCGGTCCCGGACTTTCACAGCACAAGGAAACGCAAAGACTTGTTCAGCAACTCGTGTTTGACAATAAGAGTAAGATGCTCATCGATGCGGACGCGCTCAACGCGCTTGCGGGCATGGGAGTTTCAAAGTTGAAAAAGTCAAAAGGCTCGTTCCTACTCACACCACACACCGGTGAATTTAGCCGGCTATCGGGTATGGAATCAAAGCGTATCGAACAGAAGCGCGGCGACGGAGTAGCTCGGGATGCCGCTACGTCTTGGAACGCGACTGTTGTGCTCAAAGGAGGCCCAACGGTGACGGCAAGCAGTAAGGGAAGAGAGTACATCAATTCAACAAGCAATCCGGGCATGGCGACAGTTGGTTCCGGTGATGTGCTCTCCGGCGTCATCTCGGCTTTGTGGGCGCAGGGAATGAGCGATGAAGACGCTGCCGTGGCGGGAGTATTTGTGCACGGGCTTTCGGGCGACCTCGCTTGTGAGAAGTTTGGGGAGCGGAGCCTTGTGGCGCAAGACTTGATCGATTTTCTTCCTGCCGCATTCCAGGAGGTCGAGCGCGGATGACGGTAAGTCGCCCCTTTCTGAAATATCACCTACCGGCCGTCGTTTGGTGCGCTTCCATCTTTGTTCTTTCTGCCATACCGGGAGCAGCTGCAATTCGGATACCGCCCGGCGTCGATAAAATCATCCATGGAATTATCTATTTTGTTCTTTGTCTGCTTGTCTGGAGGGCGTTCTATTACCAATCGGGCTATCCGACCCTGCAGAAGCGGGCTCTCTTATCTGCTTTCCTATTCACAGTAATTTACGGCGGTCTCGATGAATTTCACCAGATATATGTCCCCGGCAGGACGCCTGACATCATGGACGTAGTAGCGGATGGAACGGCAGCTCTGCTCTGTGTGTTAGTACTTATGTGGTGGTTAAGAAAAAGGAAACGGGTTTCCGAAGAGTAACAGATTTTGTATGCGGGAGTAATTGGTACACGCTTAAAATAAGGATTTTCCCCTCCTCTTTGAGGAGGGGCAAGGGGTGGTGAGCTTTAACGCATTACAGTTCGCTAAAAGCTACTCAAAAAACTAACCACCCCTGACCCCTCCTTGAGAAGGAGGGGGACATAGTCCCGCAAAGCTGGTATGAAAATACAGTCGCCTGTGGTTACCATTGAGAACGAGATCTATACTTTTGTAATTTGACAAGAGCTAGTTTTCTGTTTATATTCTCTCATTGCTAGTCTAACGAGTTAATCTTACGGGAGAACGCGTATGATACGGAAAAACCCCGAAGTCGACCTTCGGTTTAAATATCGAAAGACGTTTGAACTCGCGCTCATCATCGCCCTTGCAGTGATGATTATCGCGTTCAAATTCTTTCCGGACATCAAGCCTCCCAAGGCGATTCTCTCTTCCACGCAGGAGGTTGTGGACGTGGAGGATATTGAGATTACCAAGCAGGAGAATCGTCCGCCTCCGCCTCCCCGGCCGCCAATTCCGATTGAGGCTCCCGGCGACCAGCAGCTTGAGGACGTCGATATTATGAGCTCGGAAATCGACATCACGGCCGACGCTCCGCCTCCGCCGCCGAAGGATAACAGCGATGAGGAAACGTACTTTGTTGCGGTTGAAGATTTACCGGAGCCGGCGGGCGGCATTCAGGCAATTCAATCGCGCGTAGTCTATCCGGAAATGGCAAAGCGCGCAGGCGTTGAAGGCATGGTGTTCGTACAGGCTTTCGTCGATGAAAACGGCGTTGTCACGAAAACGGACGTCATCAAGGGTATCGGCGCCGGCTGCGACGAAGCAGCGGAAAAGGCAGTGAAGGAAACGAAATTCAAGCCCGGCAAGCAACGCGGCAAGCCGGTGAAGGTAAAGATGTCGATTCCGATTCGGTTTAGGCTGACGAAGTAAGTCATAAAGTCCAAACAACATCCTTCTCACTCTTAAAGTAGGAGGTGTGTTATGGTAACGAAACATACTTCAGCAGATTTGAAAGCCAAGTACTACATAGTAGAATCCCCGAAAGATCCTATTACTTGGACCGATATACCTCAGACTGACCATTTGCCGAAACCAGTTGAGCCACGGGTTCCAAAAGTACCGATTGAGGCTCCCACGGATGACGTCCTTGATGATGTTGACATTGATCCGTCCGAGTTGGACCCAAATGAGACCGTTGGACCGCCGAAGTTTAAAGAAACGGTAGACGAAAGAGAAATTTTTATACCGGTTGAGAATCCACCTCAGCCGATAGGCGGTCTTGCTGCCATCCAAAAATTGGTTGATTACCCTGAGATGGCGAAGCGCGCGGGAGTTGAAGGTATTGTAACAGTAGTGGCGTTTGTCGACGAGAATGGAAACGTTGTGAAAACAGAGATTCTCAAGAGCATAGGTGCCGGCTGCGACGAAGCCGCGCAGTATGCTGTCGCCAACACAAAGTTTATGCCCGGCAAGCAGCGCGATAAAGCGGTGAAAGCTCGAGTGGCAATCCCAGTTCGCTTCAGATTGACAAAGTAAGGGTAATCCAAAAAATTATAAACGTAAAATCCGCCGCAATGCTCTTGCGGCGGATTTTTGTTCTTAAGCGCCGAGTAAAATGTCATTCTGAGTCCCGACGCATTTTGTCGGGGCGAAGAATCTCCTATTCATTCCGAAATGCCACGCGACGAGATTCCTCGTCGTTCGCTGTGGCGAACTCCTCGGAATGACATCATAACTTATTTCCGTGAAATTCGAACTCCTCAAAACAGACGGCAAAGCGCGCGCGGGGTTGCTCACCACCGACCACGGCGTCATCGAGACGCCGATCTTCATGCCTGTTGGAACACAAGGCACGGTGAAAGCCATGGAGCCGCGCGAGCTGGTGGAAATCGGCGCGCAGATTATTCTGGGGAATACCTATCACCTCTACTTGCGACCCGGAACCGATGTCATCGAAGCGGCGGGCGGACTTCATCGCTTCATCGGTTGGCAGCGGCCCATGCTGACTGACAGTGGCGGCTATCAGGTATATAGCCTCACGGATCTGCGAAAGCTCGAGGAGGAGGGCGTTACCTTCCGCTCTCACCTTGACGGAACAATGCACTTATTCACGCCGGAAAATGTTATCCAAACCCAACGCAAGCTCGGGTCGGATATTGTCATGGTGCTCGACGAGTGCACGCCGTACCCCTGCGAGTTCGATTATGCGCATACGTCGAATGAGCTGACACTCCGCTGGGCTGCGCGCTGCAAAGAAGAATTCGAACGAAGCTCTCAACTCTACGGTCATTCGCAGGCGTTATTTGGCATTGTGCAGGGAAGCATGTATAAGGAGATTCGCGAAAAGAGCGCACGTGAACTGGTAACCATGGATTTCCATGGTTATGCCATAGGCGGGTTGGCGGTCGGCGAGCCATCGGAGGAAATGTACGAAATGACGGCGTTCTGCGAGCAGTTCCTTCCTGAAAACAAACCGCGTTACCTCATGGGTATAGGGTTCCCGGAAGGCTTGTTAGAATCTATTGAGCGTGGGATAGACATGTTCGATTGTGTGTTACCGACACGCAACGGACGCAACGCAACTCTGTTTACGCGTAATGGTATTCTGAATATCCGAAACCTTGCAACAAAGTACGACTTCACTCCGGTTGACGCGGAGTGTTCCTGCTACACGTGCAAGAATTTTACGCGGGCGTATCTTCGTCATTTATTTCAGGTAAAAGAAATACTCGGTTTGCAGCTGGCAACCATCCACAATTTGGCGTTTTACTTGTGGCTTGTGCGTGAAGCGCGCAAAGCCATACTCGAAAGCCGCTACAGTCCGTGGAAAAACGAGATGCTGGGGCGTCTTCAATCGAATCTCGTTGCATCGCAGGCATTTAATTCGCATCTTATAGCCCGTCATCAATTTTTGAGGAGATTATTCGAATGAGTTCACAGTTGTATACGTTAGCATTCCAAGCGGCGGACCCCGGTTCGGGCATTATGAATACCGTCATCATGTTCGGGTTAATGTTCGTGATTCTGTACTTTATGATTATCCGGCCCCAGCAAAAACGGCAAAAGGAACGCCAGAAGATGCTGGAGGGTTTGAAGAAGGGGGATAAGGTTATTACCGCCGGCGGTATCCACGGAACGATTGTTGGTATTGACGAGAAATCTCTGCTCGTTGAAATCGCCGATAAAGTGAAAGTGAAAGTCGAGCGCGGCTCTGTTTCCGGTGTTGCAAAAGAAGTCGAGGCTCCAACCAGTAAGTAGGCATAGTATGTCCGACGTATTAAAACACGGGTTTAACAGCATCGAAGACGCGCTCGAGGATTTCCGCAACGGCAAAATCCTCATCGTCGTTGACGACGAGGACCGCGAAAACGAAGGCGACTTCGTCGCTGCCGCTGAGTTTGTCGATGCGGGAGTGATAAATTTTCTCACACGCGAAGGCCGGGGAGTCGTGTGTGCGCCAATTACCGGCGAGCGAGCGAGGGAGTTAGGTTTAGAGCCGATGGTGGATTCGAATACTTCTCTGCACGAAACTCCGTTTACAGTATCGATAGACTATATACACGGCACGACGACCGGCGTTTCTGCTGCAGACCGTTCCGCCACCGTGCGCGCGCTGATAGACGCTAAGGCGAAACCGAGCGATTTTGCTCGACCCGGGCACATCTTTCCATTACGCGCGGCTGAAGGCGGTGTCTTGCGCCGCACCGGGCACACGGAAGCAGTGATCGACTTATGTCGTCTCTCCGGTTTGTATCCCGCAGGCGTGCTCTGTGAAATCTTAAATGAAGATGGCAGCATGGCACGTATCCCCGAATTGTTGCAGCTTGCGCAGAAGTTCGGGATGAAGATGATTACGGTCAAAAGTTTGATCGAGTACCGTCTCCAACGGGAAAAACTCGTTCAACGGGTCGTTTCGACGAAGCTTCCGTCGCGGTTCGGGGATTTTGAGCTGCATCTGTATCGCAGTGAAACCGACCAGAAGGAGCATCTCGCGCTCGTGAAAGGGGAGATCAGCGAACACGAGCCGACTCTCGTGCGCGTGCATTCGGAATGCCTCACTGGCGATGTGTTCGGCTCTTTGCGTTGTGATTGCAACGAGCAGCTGATCGCCGCCATGCAAACGGTTGAAAAAAACGGCAAGGGTGTCATCCTCTACATGCGACAGGAGGGAAGAGGAATCGGGCTGTTGAATAAGTTGAAGGCGTACAAACTGCAGGAGGAGGGGATGGACACCGTGGAAGCGAATGAGAAGCTCGGCTTCCGCCCCGACCTGCGCGATTATGGAATAGGCGCACAAATTTTGCGCGACTTGCACGTCGGCAAAATGCGCCTGATGACGAACAACCCCAAGAAGGTCGTAGGCCTCCAGGGCTATGGGCTTGAAATTGTTGAGCGAGTGCCTCTTGAGGTCGACCCGAATTTCTTCAACGAGCACTATCTGAAAGCGAAGCGGGATAAGCTGGGGCACTTGATACTTGTTGACCCGCTCACGTTTCGGAAATAAGCAAAGTTGTCTCCGCTCACAGGCGGTATTTTTCGCTTGCGTCTAACTGATTTTTCTTCTACTTTACCAGTGAAATAATTCTTATAGCCACCGTCCTTAACCGGATGATGGCTTTTCTTTTTGTCCATTCGCTTCGATTCTGTTCAGAAGCGAATTTTGTTTTGAGAGGAGCCTGTATGGGCGAACAGAATAACGGAAAAGTCTATTTAACCCGCGAACGGCTGACCGAGCTTGAGCAGGAACTGCGCGACCTGAAAATCAACGGGCGCGCGGAAATGGCGCAAAAGATCGCCGAAGCACGCGGTTACGGCGACTTAAGTGAGAACGCTGAATACGACGCCGCAAAGGAAGCGCAGCAGCATCTTGAGCTGCGCATTGCGAAGTTGGAGGAAACATTAGCCAGAACGCAGATTATCGACAGCGCTGACCTTCCAAATGACAAAGTGTATATCCTCTCGTTCGTGAAATTGAAGGACCTCAAAACGAACGAAGTGATTGAGTACCGCCTTGTTTCTCCCGAGGAGGCGGACTTTGACAAGAACAAAATTTCCGTGAGTTCTCCCTTTGGTAAAGGGCTGATGGGAAAGGAAAAGGGAGACACCGTAGAAATAAAAGTACCCGCTGGAACACTAAAGTACAAGATCCTCGAAATCCGCCGCTAAGCGGTCAGGCATCGACGAAATGCCGACCAACTTCGAACTCAAAGCCGTTGTTTCCTCATCCGTCCTTGCAGAACAACAAGCACGCCGCCTCAAAGCGCGCCGAGTTGGTACGCTTCGTCAGATTGATACATACTATCGTGTACCCCGCGGTAGGTTGAAGGTTCGGGAAATCAACAGCAAGCGCGCAGAGCTTATCTATTACCATCGATCGAACACACAGTCCAGCCGTTATTCTGATTACCACATTGTTAAATTCCCGTCGGCATTGGAAGCCAACAAGTTTTGTGCGCAGTTGTTTAAGACACTTGTTGTTGTCCGGAAGCGCCGCATCTTGTATCTTTATCAAAATGCTCGTATCCATATTGATAGGGTAAGCGGCTTGGGCTCGTTTGTGGAGTTTGAAATCCTTGTCACCAAAGGTAAGCCACAGGCGCGTAAACTCATGCAGAACTTAATTGCGGCGTTTGGTATTCAGAAAAAATCCATTATCGGCACTTCGTACAGCGATTTATTATTGAGGAAAAAATGAAAAACAACTTTCTTGTGGGTCTTCGTCGGACTTTTTTTTCATTCCTGACTGTATCGGCATGTATTCTTTTTGTCTCAAGCTCGTTCCAAACCGAAATACCGAACGGTATTTCCACGCGCGAGCATAATGTCATGTCCGTGCTGTGGTTTCAAACCGCTGCCGAAGCCCGCGCATTATACTACCAAGCATTCAATCTTGCACGCTTGATGCTGGACAAGGATTTGGCTGAACAGCCAACGGACAAAAAGCGCGCCGTTATCGTCGACATCGATGAGACTGTGCTTGATAACAGCCCCTACGAGGGCAGGGCAATCAAGATTAACAAAGGCTATCCTCATGACTGGGATAAATGGGTCGACCTTGCCCAAGCAGAAGCACTCCCCGGCGCGGTGGAGTTTCTTCAATATGCCGTTTCACATGGGGTGGACGTGTTTTATGTGACAAACAGGAAAGTGCGTGACAAGAATGCCACGATTGAAAACCTCAAACGCAAAGGGTTTCCTCAAGCAGATGAGGCTCACGTGGTTGTTCGCACGACTGAATCCAGCAAAGAAAGCCGCCGACTAAAAATTGCCGAAACTCATCGCATTGTGCTCTTGATGGGGGATAATCTTGGGGATTTTGCGGAGGTGTTCGACAATAAGAGTGTAAAAGGACGCAACGATGTGGTTGACAGTCTCAAGTCTGAATTTGGGAAGCGTTTTATTGTTCTCCCGAACCCCATTTACGGGGATTGGGAAAATGCGATTTATGAATATCAACTTTCTATCTCAGATTCTGCAAAAAATGCGAAACGGAAAGCAGCTTTGCGGGGATTTTAGCTATTCTGGTTGCCGCAGATGAAAATTTCGAGTTGAGTGTGACTATAGGATATGGACGGAAATTCCCCGTCCGTGGACGGATTATTCCTGTCCACACGAGGTGGTGTCTCGCATAGGGTCGACCACAATCGTCGCTCTAATAGCGTTTATGAGCGATTTCGCTGAGTGCTGTGAATCAGAAATGCGAGAATTCCTGATGATTTTATATTGTCGTAATATTGTCAGATAAATAACACGTCATGCTGAACTTGTTTCAGCATCTAAATCAGAAATAGACCCCGAAACAAGTTCGGGGTGACGACTTATTTTGAGGTTGAGCTACTGCCCTTGCTTTTTATTGCAGTGGGCTCTATATTGATAGTCGATAGAGGAGTCAAAAGGTCTTGCATCGGTTGGACGATTTTCGTATATTACATCGCCGATGCGGGAATAGCTCAGTTGGTAGAGCGCAACCTTGCCAAGGTTGATGTCGCGGGTTCGAGTCCCGTTTCCCGCTCTGCCCCGAATGCTCGGGGCCTGCCTGCACGGTGTTCATGGGTGCGGGCTGCTTGGCGGCTCCAACCCCTGGTGGAGTTGCCGTTTTTCACTTCTATGAACTTGCCCCGTTGCCAGAAGTCCCGCCAGGCAACGGGGTTTTTATTCGTAGAGTGAACCGTGTTGCAGTTGCCTTTTTCCTGTTCAATTCGAAATTTGCAATCCACAATTGACAATTTGATTGGCGCCGTACCCAAGTGGTAAGGGAGAGGTCTGCAAAACCTTTATGCGGCGGTTCGAATCCGCCCGGCGCCTCAATCCATTTCGAATTTCGAATTGCCAAATGCGAATTGTAAATCAATTCGAAATTGACCTTTCGCAATTCGCAATGGCAACGCCGGGGTGGCGGAATTGGTAGACGCTCAGGACTTAAAATCCTGTGGGGAGCAATCTCCGTGCGGGTTCGAGTCCCGCCCTCGGCACAACAAAAAAATATTACTCCAGTATTAGTTTCCGCTAGGATGACATATGTCGATAAAATATTAACCAAGTTGGAACACTGTATATCCACTAACTCGTACCAGGACATTGAGACTGAACGAGTAGAATTGAAGCCTGTACCGCCTACAGGAAAAGAATGGGATGCGTTGCATCATTCTGTATGCGCTTTTTTAAATTCCGAAGGTGGAATTGTAATAATTGGTATTAAGCAAGTCACAAAACCTGAAAAATCATATCAATTCACAGGCTATAAAGAAGAATACGAAGAAAATATTAAAAGAGTCCCTACCGTTTTTTCCGAGGATAAAGGAAAGTCTTTAGATCTAAGCGCATATTTCCCCACGTTTCAAATTAGGGAATTTATGGATGGTCGTGTTGGTGTGCTTTTTGTGGAAAGGGTGCCTGAGGAACTAAAATATGTTTTTTATCAAGGTACAGCATACGAAAGAAAAATAACTGGCGACCATCCGGTTCACGAGAGTAAGATAAAAGCCCAGAACGAATACAAGGAAGAATTGGCTTTTGCCCGAGAATTAAGAAAGATTACTGAAGCCTCAATAAACGATTTGGATCTAGATAAGCTCAATGACTATATTCATTTATTAAACAAAGAAGTCAAGATTGAAACTATTAAAGCTGATCTTGTTACAGCAAAACCGTTTCTTTTAAGGAAGAAATTTATAAGTGAGGATAATGTTACTACCCTTGGAATGCTAGTTTGCGGAAAGCATCCGGAGGATTTTATTGGGAGTAGGTGTCAAGTAGACTGTTTTGTTGACTCAAAGCTCAACATTGCTGAAAACAAGAAAGTTTTAAAAAATAATATACTTCCTTTGATGGAGTCTGCAGTAGCTTTTGTTTACAAGAATATACAGGTAGGGGTTACCATTGAAAGCAGGGGTAAAAGTATCCCAGAATACCCAGAAGAATTGATACGAGAGTGTGTCAACAATTCGCTTGCACATCGAGATTATTCTGTTGATAAATATGTCAATATCAATATTATACCTAATAGAAAAATTGAGTTTCGAAATCCCGGTGCCTTTAAAAAGAGTCTTTTAATCGAGATTACAGATCATCCCATACAAGTACGACGAATTATTCCAGATACAAAACCAGTCAACCCGAAACTGGCCGATGTGCTTAAAGTGTTCAACAAATGGGAAGGACGCGGGATTGGCATGGCAACATTAGTAAACGCCTGCCTAGATAATATTATAGATCTACCATATTATAAGTTTCATAGCGAAGAAGATTTATCGCTGGTAATTAACAAAGGACGGCTATTTGACGAACGTGTCAATTCTCTGCTTACTTCCTTTGATGCGTTTCTACTCAAGCTCATGAATGGGGAAGAATTAACTACAGAGCAGAGGCTAGTGATTGCTTACTTATACAAGTCAGAAATAGAGAATGAAAACTATCATTATACCATTCTTCTAACACCAGATAATGATCATTTTGAAGTAATAAAGAAACTTGAAAAGTGTGGGATAATTCTTAAGCATCCACAAAGTCCAACACTACATCCAATCTATGTTCTGAATAGGGAGTTGATGAAAACGACCTATCATGATGAACTAAGGAACATATTTGGACCTTATTACGATCATCTAAAGAACGAGCAGAAAGATGTCCTAAGAGTTATCTATCAAAGTTGATCTTCCCCAGATTTTGCGGACACAGAGAAAAGCCACTATCTTGGTGGCAGAAGGAGGTCCGCAATGGAAAGAGTCAAGAAACGGAATCAGTATGACGAGGCGTTCAAACTGGAGGCTGTACGGCTGATTGTCGAAGAAGGCCGCAGCGTTGCCTCGGTCGCGCGAGACTTAGGTGTGAACGCCAATAGCCTCCATCA
>JAKEEG010000017.1 GCA_022616555.1 Ignavibacteriota bacterium
ACCGTCATCGGAGACACTCGGCGCTCGGATATCACTCGCCGGTTGACTTCGAACAATTACACTCTTAACTTCGTGTCCAACTTTTCGGGGAAAGATCATTGAGTATCTTAGTATAGAGCAATCATTACGGAGTACGAATCCGCGCCAATCACGCAAATCAGTGAAATCCGCATTATGCAAGAGTCACTCAAATATCTCCGCCCCGATGTCGTCGCACAGCTTGCGAACATGGAGCTGCGCGCGCGGCTTGTCGTTGAGGGCTTTATCACCGGACTGCATAAAAGCCCGTACCACGGGTTCAGTGTGGAGTTTACCGAGCACCGACCGTACATGCCGGGCGATGAAATCCGCAATATCGATTGGAAAGTGTACGGCAAGACGGACCGCTATTATATCAAGCAGTACGAAGAGGAGACGAACCTTAAGTCGTACATCATCCTCGACGCCAGCAAGTCGATGGACTATTCCTCTAACGGCGGATTGCGCAAGATTGAGTACGCCTCGTACATCGCCGCGGCGCTCGCGTATCTGATGGTAGAGCAGCGCGATGCTGTCGGATTGACGGTGTACGACGAGGCGATACGTTTCTCCTTGCCGCCTCACGCAACGCGGTCGTATCTCAAACAGATCCTCAAGGAACTCGAACAACTTCAGCCGAGCAAGAAGACGGGCATTGCCGCGTCGCTCCACGCGGTAGCAGAGCAGATCAAGCGGCGCGGGTTGGTGATCATCCTCAGCGATTTGTTCGACGACCCCGCGCAAGTGATGACGGCGTTCAAGCATTTCCGCCACAAGGCCAACGAGGTGATCGTGATGCAGGTGCTCGACCCGATGGAGCGCTCGTTCGCGTTCGGGAGCGACGCGGTTTTTCGCGACATGGAGACGAAGGAGGAGCTGATGACTCAGCCCTGGCACATCCAGAAGGCTTACCAGCAATCGATGCAGGAATTTTTGGAGCGCTACAAGCGCGAGTGCCGCGAGAATGCCATCGAGTACGTGCTGCTCGATACCAGCACGCCGTTTGACAGAGCGCTTTTTGAATATTTGAATAAGCGAAAGAGGATTGTGTGAGCAGTAGTTGAGTAGTGAAGTAGTGGAGTATTTGAGCTTGTGATTTAATGCAATCATTTTGAAGTACGCATCTGTGCGAATCAGTGTGAATCAGTCTGAAATCAGCGAACTATGGATGAGAAGTTAGTCGTTAAGGGCGCACGCGTCCACAACCTAAAAAATATCGATGTCGAAATTCCCCGCGACCAGTTAGTCGTCATTACGGGACTTTCCGGCTCGGGAAAGTCCAGCCTCGCGTTCGATACAATCTACGCTGAGGGTCAACGCCGCTACGTCGAGAGCCTTTCTGCCTACGCGCGGCAGTTCATCGGTTTGATGGAGCGCCCTGATGTGGACTACATCGAGGGGCTAAGCCCGTGTATTTCTATCGAGCAGAAGACAGTCAGTCACAATCCCCGCTCTACTGTCGGCACTGTTACTGAGATATACGATTTCCTACGCTTGCTCTTCGCGCGCGTCGGCACACAGTTCTGCTATAATTGCGGACGCAAGGTTCAGCGCCAGACCGTCGATCAGATCATCGATGCCATTCTGAAGTATCCCGCCGGCACAAAATTGCAGATCCTTGCTCCTGTCGTAAAGGGACGCAAGGGGCATTACCGCGAGCTTTTCGAGCAAATCCGCAAGGACGGTTTTGTCCGCGTACGCACGGACGGCGAAGTGCGGGAAATTCACGACGGGATGAAAGTCGACCGCTACAAGATTCACAATATCGAGATTGTCGTTGACCGCATACAGGTGAAAAAGGAGATACGCTCGCGCATCGCGGAGTCAGTTGAAGTTGCTCTGCGATACGGCGAGGGTGTGATGATGGTGAACGACGGGGGGCAGGATCAATTGTTTAGCCAGCGCTACGCGTGCCACTTCTGCGGCATCAGCTACGACGAGCTTGCACCCAACTCCTTTTCATTCAACTCGCCTTCCGGCTACTGCGCGGATTGTGAGGGATTGGGCGAGCACAGAGCATTCGACCTTAATTTAATTATCCCCGACGAGAATCTCTCGATTAATGATGAAGGTTTGGCTCCGCTCGGCAAGCCGCGGCCCACATGGATGTTCAGTCAGTTGGGCGCTGTGGCGAAGCGGTACGGATTCGACTTTGACACGCCGATTAAGAAGATACCGGCGAAAGCGCGCGAGGTGCTTTTACACGGCGCGGGAGACGAGAAATTCGACGTCGAGTATAATGTCGGAGGCGGCCGCCCAGTCGTCTACAAGCATCGCTACGGCGGCATGATGGACATGTTGAAGCGCTATTACGACGAGACGACATCCAACCAAATCCGCGAATGGGTGGAATCGTTCATGACCACCTCCGTCTGCAAAACGTGTAACGGGGGACGGCTCAGGAAGGAGAGCCTCGCCGTAAAGCTGGAGGATGCGAAGACGGGTGATCAATGGACGATTTCGAATGTTGTGGGGAGGTCGATTCAAGACGCACGCGAATTCTTCGCCAAGCTCACGTTCACCGACAGGCAGATGGAAATCGCGCGGCAGGTATTGAAGGAAATTACTCAACGTTTGGATTTCCTGTTGAACGTCGGTCTGGATTATCTCACGCTTGACCGCTCAGCGCGCACGCTCTCAGGCGGTGAAGGACAGCGTATCCGCCTTGCGACGCAAATCGGCACGCAGCTTGTTGGCGTGTTGTATATTCTCGACGAACCCAGCATCGGCTTGCACCAGCGCGACAATATCAAGCTGATTAATTCGCTAAAGTCCCTGCGCGATATCGGTAATACCATTGTCGTTGTTGAACACGACAAGGAGATGATCCAGCACGCAGATTTTGTGCTCGACCTTGGCCCCGGAGCAGGAGAGCATGGTGGGCACGTTGTCACGTATGGTAAACCCAGTCAATTGAAAATTAAAAACGGAAAATTAAAAAGCAACGGGAATGGGTATGATGGCCAATCGTTGACGGCGCTGTACCTTAAGGGAAAAAAATCGATTGAAATTCCCAAAGAGCGGCGGAGGGGGAGCGGTAAATTCATAACGTTGAAAGGCGCATCGGGGAACAATCTCAAGGATCTGACGGTGAAATTTCCCCTTGGGACGTTTATCTGTGTCACGGGCGTCAGCGGCTCCGGAAAATCGACGCTCATCAACGAGACGCTGTATCCGATTCTCTCGAAGAAATTCTATCAGACGAAAGTCGTTCCGCTCCCGCATAAGGGAATAGAAGGGCTTGACCAGATTGACAAAGTCATCGATATCGACCAGTCGCCCATCGGCAGAACGCCGCGCTCGAATCCTGCAACGTATACAGGCCTGTTTACGCTCATTCGGGATTTATTTACAGAGTTGCCCGAGGCGAAAATCCGGGGATACAAAGCCGGGCGGTTCAGCTTTAATGTGAAGGGCGGCAGGTGTGAAAACTGCGAGGGCGACGGTCTAAAGCGTATCGAGATGAACTTCCTGCCGGACGTCTATGTCCTGTGCGATGTTTGTCGCGGCAAACGCTACAATCGCGAAACGCTTGAGGTGCATTATAAGAGTAAGTCGATTTCCGACGTGTTGGAGATGACCGTGGAGGATGCAATCGAATTGTTCAGCGAGCTTCTGCGCGTCCAACGCAAGCTGCAAACTCTCTACGATGTGGGTTTGGGATATATCCGGTTAGGACAGCAGGCGACGACGCTCTCCGGCGGCGAAGCGCAGCGTGTGAAGCTCTCGACGGAGCTTTCGAAGGTCGGGACTGGTCAGACACTCTATATACTTGATGAGCCGACGACGGGACTGCACTTTGAAGATATCCGTATGCTACTCTCCGTGCTAAACAAGCTTGTAGACAAGGGCAATACGGTGATCGTCATCGAGCATAATTTGGACGTGATTAAGACAGCGGATTGGCTTATCGATTTGGGTCCCGAAGGCGGGCATGATGGCGGAGAAATTGTGTCAGAAGGAACGCCGGAAGAAGTTGCGAAGAATAAGCGGTCATACACAGGAGTATTTCTTAAGAGCGAGCTCGCCGGGAAGTAGGTTACTTCGACACCCACGGATTGTCTTTCACAAAAAACCGCCATTGCTTTTCAATCCCGACGCGTATCCCAATTCGCGTTGACCGTTTTATGTTCGAGGCCGGGGTGCGCTCTCCGTTCAAGATGTAGATTGTTTTGCCAAGCAAGTCGGTACCGTTATCTTTCCCTGTAATTGCGAATGCCTGGCAAAACTTGGCGGGTCCGTTTGTAAGCTGGTGTGAGACAATTTTTCGCCCTTTCATCTCTGCACGCCTGCCCCTCTGTCGATTTTTCTTCATGATGTCGACTCCGGCAATCGGTTCTACTGCTCGAATCAGTACTGCCTCGCCGATTCCAATTTTTTGCGTAACGACATTCGCGCACCAGTGCATGCCGTACGTGAAGTACACATAGAGATGCCCGCAGGCATCGAACATCACAGCATTGCGCGTTGTTTTCCCGCGGAACGAATGCGCTGCCGGGTCGCCTGTGCAGTACGCCTCGGTCTCGACAATTTTACCGATGAGCAATTTGCCCCGAAACTTTCTTACTATGTATTTACCAAGAAGGTCTTGAGCGACGCGGGTAGTAGGACGGAGGTAAAAGGAGCGGGGAAGCGGTTTCAAGTGCAGAATGAGGAGTATGGAATTACTTCTTATCGACTTTTTTTATTAAGCGTTCGACGTCTGCTTCTGAGAGTCCAGTGCCATACACAGCGTCCGTCGAAGTTTGTGTTTTTGCAGGAGGAGCGGCTTCTGTCTTCTGACTACTGATAACTGACTTCTGTGCAGTGTTCCCGGCTTTCAGGCGGATACGTTCCTCAATTTCGCGGATCCAAGAATGCGATGATTCTACGGTACGTTGAGGTTTAGGCATTTGAATAGGCTCTGTTGTATTGACGACATCCGCTGAGGTGCTCGCGAATTTTTCCGGCGGATTAATTGGCCGTGTCTCGAACGCCAGTCGCTTCACGTTGATAAGATGCTTGGCGGAAACATTTTCTGATATGATTGACCCTCCGAATGTGCCGGGTCCCAATGTCATTGAGGGCAGCAATTCGTTCGTATAGCCGACAGCCCCGAGAGCCGCTTGCGTGTTCACGAGAACACGGAAGGCGGGCTTTTCAAGTCCAAACTTGAGCACGATTTCCGGGTCGGTGCAATGAATCACCATCGTATGCCCGATTCCGCCGAACTCCAGCATCTCGATCGCGCGTTCGCAACCTTCGCGGTAACCGTTGACAGCAAACATCGAGAGCACGGGTGAGAGCTTCTCTCGGGAGAGAGGATACTCACGTCCAACAGCTGGCAGTTCTGCAATCAGGCACGATGTTTCTCGAGGTACATCGAAACCGGCTTTCCGCGCAATGAATGCTGGCGGTTTCCCGACAATGTCAGGATTGATAGCTCCGCGAGGGTCGAACATCGTGCTGCTGAGGCGCGCGATTTCTTCCGGCGAGCAGAAGTACGCATCGCGCTTTTTGAATTCGTCGATTACCAAGCGTTTCACCGGCTCATCGACGATGACACCGGATTCTGTCGAACACAAGACGCCCCAGTCGAACATTTTGCCGGAGACAATATCGGCGACGGCTTTCTTTACGTTTGCCGTGCGCTCGATAAACGCCGGCACGTTGCCTGAGCCTACGCCGTAGGCAGGTCTGCCAGAGCTATATGCTGCGCGCACCATCGGATTCGAACCGGTTGCCAGGATGACCGCCGTCTTCTTGTGTTTCATCAGCTCCGTTGTTCCTTCGATCGAAGGAGTAGACATGCAGGCGATAAGCCCCGGCGGCGCACCGGCTGTTTCTGCGGCTTGTGCGATGATTCGTGTCGCTTCGAATGTTGAATTCACCGCACGCGGATGGGGGCTTGCAACGAATCCATTGCGCCCTTTCACAGAGATAATGGCTTTGAACATAACTGTGGATGTCGGGTTTGTTGAGGGAATCAACGCAGCAACAACCCCCATCGGCTCTGCGATCTCAATGATTTTCTTCTCCTGGTCGTCGTTAATGACGCCGACAGTCTTGAGGTCTTTGATGGACTCCCAGACCCGCTTGGTCGCGAACTCATTCTTTTTCTTTTTATCTTCGGATTTTCCGAAGCCTGTTTCCTCGTGCGCCATCTTGCCGAGCTTCTCAGCAGCAGCAAATCCGGCATCGACCATGGCTTTCACGATCTTATCCACCTGCTCTTGTGTGAATTTCCGGAATGCTAGCTGCGCTTCCTTCGCCTTGTTGACGAGATCGCGAGCTTCCTGTATGGATGTGAGGTCTTTATCTGCCATAGTGGTTTTTCTTTGAGCAAAATGTAATGTAAATTTCTTCCACTGTCAATTTCTATCTATGAAACGTCAACTTGATTGGCTGTTACGCTCTTCCGGTTGTAAAGTCTTACTCGAAGACGAGCACCTACTCGTTCTTGCCAAGCCTGCGAATTTGCTCGTTCTTCCCGACCGGTTTAACAAGGCGCTTGCGAATCTCTATTCAATCCTCATAGAGGAGCTTGGGAAAATTTACATTGTCCATCGCATTGACAAGGAGACGAGCGGAGTCATTATTTTTGCCAAGACTGCCGAAGCCCATGCAGAGTTGAATAGACAATTTGAAAACAGGGAGGTAGAGAAAATCTACCATGCGATTGTCGAAGGAACGCCGAGCGCTGACAAAGGCGCCATCGAGCTGTACCTTTCCGAAAACGCGCAAGGCACAATGAGAGTCGATAGGAAGGGGAAGGAAGCAGTGACGCAATACTCGGTGCGCGAGCGATTTCAGGGTTATGCGCTCGTTGAAGCAAAGCCGAAAACAGGCCGCCTTCACCAAATCCGCGTACATCTGAAAGCTATCGGTATGCCGCTACTTTGCGATAAGCTGTACGGAAACGGGATAGGATTTTTCTTATCGCAAATTAAGCCGGGATACAAAAGCGCTGGAGAGGAGAAGCCGTTATTGCAGAGAACGGCATTGCATGCGTCGAGCTTAACATTCAAACATCCAATAGACGGTAAGGAAGTAACCCTCATCGCGGAACTGCCGAAGGACATGAATTCTGTGCTGAAGTACCTGAGGAAATTTAGAGCGTGAGCGTTAGAACAGCGAATTTTGAGATGCAGGTTTTTTATTCATCCCAAAATGTCGATACGCTGAATCGGTTGCCTCGCGGCCACGCGGAGTGCGTTGCATGAATCCCTCTTGAATCAAATATGGCTCGTACACTTCTTCGATGGTGCCCGCTTCTTCTCCGACCGCGACGGCGAGGGTGCTTAATCCTACCGGACCGCCATTGTATTTTTCGATGATTGCCCGCAGAATGCGCTTATCCATTTCGTCCAAACCGTGACTGTCAACCTCGAGGGCTTTGAGGGAGAAGTCGGCAACGTCGCGTGTAATGACGCCCTTGTGTTGTTCGAGACGAGCGTCAGCTTGTGCGAAATCGCGGCAGCGTTTGAGCAGCCGGTTTGCGATACGCGGAGTACCTCGTGAGCGGGTGGAGAGCTCGCTGATAGCATCTTTTTCAATAGAGATATTTAATATCGAAGCCGAACGGCGGATAATTTTTTGCAGCTGGTCGCTGTTGTAATAATCCAGACGGTTGGTGATGCCGAAACGCGATCGCAAGGGAGAGCTGAGTAGTCCAGCTCGCGTCGTCGCCCCTACCAACGTGAACGGCTGGAGAGCAAGCTGAATCGTTTTCGCACCCGGCCCGCTGTCTATTACGATGTCGACGCGGAAGTCTTCCATTGCCGAGTACAGGTATTCTTCCAACTTTGCCGGGACGCGGTGGATTTCATCGATAAATAGCACTTCGCCTGCTTCCAGAGAGGTGAGGATGCCCGCGAGGTCACCTGGTTTTTCCAGAGCAGGACCCGAAGTAATTTTGATGCCCGCGCCCATTTCACTTGAAATAATATGGGCGAGAGTGGTTTTGCCCAAGCCGGGAGGACCCGTGAGCAGAACATGGTCGAGTGATTCCTTGCGTTGTTTTGCCGCGGTGATGAACACGTGGAGGTTATCGACGATCTTTTCCTGCCCGACGAAATCGTGGAACTCCGCCGGGCGGAGCGTCTGGTCGAGCTCCAGCTCGTTCTCAAAGCGTTCGGGGGCGGTGATGTCGGATTTTCGCATAGCGCTCACAAGGTACCGCAAAGAGCGTTGAAGTGCAAGGTCATGCAGTGTTAGCGGGAGATGAAGCGGAGAGCGGACTTAATCAGCTCTTCAATGGACAGCGTCTTGCCGTTTTGCTCGTTCAAGACTTGGCGGATTGCTTTTTCTGCGACAGCGCGCTGATAACCAAGCGAGGTGAGGGCGAGTAATGCTTCAGCTCGTACATTGGAAGCTTCATCGCTTGGATAACCGCTTATGCCTGCGGGTGAGATTCTGCTCACTTTCTCGCGTAATTCGACAACCAAGCGTTCGGCGGTTTTTTTGCCGACGCCTGGTACCGAAGTAAGGGCTGAGATATTTCCGCCTGCGATGTGCCGTTTCAGCTCGTCGAGTGTAATACCGGAGAGTATTCCCTGCGCAATTTTGGGCCCGATACCGTTCACGGTTATTAATAACCGGAACACCTCACGTTCGTTTTCCGTCGCAAATCCGTACAGTTGCAAGGCATCTTCGCGAACAACGAGATGTGTGAAGAGCGTTACGGCAGTGTCCACCGCGCCGATTTTTTCAAAGGTCGAGAGTGGGATACTCACAGCATACCCGACGCCGTTGGTATTCACAACGATTTCGGTTGGACTTTTGGTTTTAAGAATTCCGGTGAGTGTTGCAATCATGTTTTATTTATTCAGTATTCGCTCCGGATGCTCTCGCAAGAACACCTCCCACTGCGAGCGAGATTTGCTGCTTCCACTTTTACGCGTCCGTTGGCCGGTTTCTTTTTTACCTTTCCGATGGTAGTGGCAGAGCGCCACAGCAAGCGCGTCGGACACGTCATGGAATTTTGGCATAGTCCGTAATTGCAGAATGGATTTCACCATAAATTGCACCTGGTCTTTGGACGCTGCGCCGTTGCCGACCACAGCTTTTTTTACTTCGCGCGGTGAGTATTCTGCAGTAGGCAATTGACGATTTACTGCAGCGAGAATCGATACACCGCGGGCGTGCCCGATTTTCAGCGTAGACTGTGCATTCTTGCCATAGAACGCAGTCTCAATCGCGAACTCATCCGGATGATATTTGTCGATAACCTCGCACAGTGCCGAGTATATCGCTTTCAACCGGAGAGGCATCGAATATGTGCTGCGGTTTTTCACGACGTTGTAATCGAGCACGCGGAATTTCCCGTTCTTCCGCTCGATGACTCCGTAGCCGGTAACCAGCGTGCCCGGGTCGACGCCGAGGATGATCATTTGATATCTCTTACTTTGAGTTGCGGGATGACTTCCCCCGCGTATTCGCTTTCATCGATTGAGAATGCAACATCGATGCCGCCGTTGCTGCTTCTGAGCCGGTCGATGTGCGCACCCAGATTAAAACCGATGGCGTCGAACACTCTGCCATTCTTTCTCACCTTGAAGGTTAGGTGGTTGTTGCCAACGATACGCGGCGCGCCGCTCAATTGGACATTTCGCGCTGCGAACACCGGCCGCATGTTTCCCGGTCCGTGCGGAGCAAATTGCCTGAGTACATTGACGAAATTCGGTGTGAACTCACTCAAATTCACTTCCGATTCGATGCGAATCTGCGGCGTGAGCAATTCCTCCGTCAATTGCTCTTTTGCGACGGCGTTGAATGCCTCGCGGAATTCATTGACACGATTCAACTCGACTGTTAGTCCTGCGGCATATTTATGACCGCCGAACTGAATGAGTGTGCTCTCGCATTTCTTCAGAGCCTTATGGATGTCGAACCCCGATACGCTACGTGCCGAACCTTTTGCAACCCCATCCACAGTCGTCATCATAATGGTTGGGCGGTAATAACGCTCGACGAGCCGGGACGCGACGATTCCGATGACGCCCGGGTGCCAGCTCTCGCCGTGAAGCACAATGGCGCTTTCCTGCAACAAGTCCGGTGAATTTTCGACAATTTGCTGGGCTTCAAGAAAGGCCTCTTCATCGAGCTTACGGCGAGCTCGATTTTCATCTTCGAAGACTTTAGCGAGGCTCAGTGCGGTGTCATACGATTCGCACGTCAGCAATTCGACAGCCCGCATGGCGTCGCCTAAGCGGCCGACCGCGTTAATGCGCGGCGCAATAATGAACACGATTTGTCCCCCGGAAATCCTGGTGCGCTTCATGCCGGAGGTTTGGATCAGCGCTTGTATTCCTGGTCTGGGCGATTTGTTAATGAGGTTCAATCCGAGGCTGACAAGTGTGCGGTTTTCCCCAACCAGGGGAACGATATCCGCGGTAGTAGCGAGCGTAACGAAATCCAGGTAAGACTCAAGTGGTTGGTCGCCGCCCTGCTCGAAGAGAGTTCGAATTGAGTCACGCGTGATCAACGCCTGCAAGAGTTTGAAAGCCACTCCGCACCCGCAAAGCTGTTTGAATGGATAACTACAGCCGGGCTTGATGGGGTCGAGTACTGCGTAAGCGTTAGGCAACCTATCGGCAGGTTCGTGGTGGTCGCAGATGACGACATCGATGCCAGATCGCTGCACGGTTTCGATATTCTCGACAGCGGTGATACCACAGTCGACAGTAATAAGCAGCGTCGCGCCGCTGGCTTTTACATGCTCAACGCCGCTTGGCGATAAGCCATAGCCGTCTTTAATACGGTCCGGAACGAAATATGTTACGTTTGCTCCAACCCGTTTGAGAAATGACCAGAGTAGAGCTGTGCCATTGGTTCCATCGACGTCGTAGTCGCCGTACACAAGTACATGCTCTTTGCTCGCGGCTGCGCGTTCAATACGTTCGACAGCTCGTTCCATTCCGTCCATCAGGAACGGGTCGTGCAGGTCATTGAAATCAGGCCGGAAGAACGCTTTTGCTTTATCGAACGAATCGATGCCGCGGCTTACAAGAAGCTCGCAGAGAGTCATCGAGAGGTTGAGCTCGTCGGAGAGTTTTTTCGCTATACCTTGAGCCTCGTTACCGAGTGAATCGAGTGGAAGAGATGATTCGTCCGTTTGCATTCGCTCGTGCGGGAAAGTCCAGCGGTATTCTCGTACGGGTTTCATCATAAGGCGAGGAAGTGCAGTCTTATAAAATCGAGCCAGAGGTCGAGCGGAGCCGGTCGATAAGCCGAATTCTGTCTTCCCACTTACGTGGGGAGGCAGTCATTTCTCTGATGCGACCTACCCGTCACTGGTTCACCGGAGTGAAGAACGCGCGGGCAACGCGCCTCCCGATGCGAACATCGGGACGTGTGACTTACATGGTCTTGCACCGGGCGGGGTTTGTCGTGCCGCCGCCATTGCTGGCGGCGCGGTGGTCTCTTACACCACCTTTTCACCTGTTTCTGTGCGTCCGACATGTCGGAACGCACAGATGTGTTTTTTCTGTGACACTATCCGTTCGCACGGGATGTTGCTCGTGCGACCCCCGTTTAACACGGGGCACCGTGCCCTTTGGTGTTCGGACTTTCCTCATCCCACTCGCCGAAGCGAACGGAACGCGACTGCCTGACCGAACTCCGCGACCTCTGGCATTTGCTTTACACTTTACACCGTCATGCGGCGCTTGGTATCGATGCCCAGGTTGGCGAGCTCGTCCGCTTCCTTGTTCTTCTCGCGCATGACGTGTTTAATTTCAAACTCGAATGAAGCGTCCTGCAACAGCTTGTGCACTTCTTGAAAATGCTTTTTCAGCGTTGCATCTTTTACACGGTACTTTCCGTGCAGTTGCTTCACCATCAGCTCGCTATCCGAGTGGACGACAAGTTTCGAGCACTCCATGCTGCGCACCATCTGCAGGCATGTTCTCAAAGCAGTGTATTCGGCAATGTTGTTCGTCGCTGTGCCGATGTAGCTAAATTCTTTTCTGAGCACTTCGCCGTTGTGGTCTTTCAGTAGAATGCCAATTCCGCTCTCGCCCGGATTGTTACGAGACGCCCCGTCGATAAACGCGTAAATCGTCATTGTAGAGCGCAGGCACTTTCGACGATCTCGTCGGAGACCAGCATTCTGCCGCAGTGCTCACAGACAAGGATTTTCGTGTTTTTCCGTAATTCGAGCACCGTCTGCGGCGGTATTCGGTTGAAACAGCCGCCACAGGCATTTCGTTTCACAGGTACAACTGCCTTGCCGGCTTTAGCTTTGCGCACACGCTCGTACTGTCGCAGGTCGGCTTTGTCCAGCCGGACGACGATTTTTTCTCGTTCGTGCCGCAGCTTAGTTTCTTCTTCTTCGTGCTCTTTGTTCACCAACGCAAGCTCCGACATCCGCTCATCGAGTTCTTTACGCAATTCCTCAATTTCGGGGCCAAGCTTTTCGGCATCGGCTTTAGCGACGCTTGCTTTGCCTTCCAAGCTTTCAATATCGCGGGTTAGCTTGGCGATTTTTTCCTGAGCATGGTCGGCTTCCCGCGCAAGCGCATCGTACTGGCGGTTCGTCTTCACCTCGAATTGCTGCGTTTTGTATTTTTCGATGTGCTCTTTTAGCGACAGGATTTCCAAGTCAGCTTGGTCGCGGGAAACAATCGATTTCGAGAGGGTTTCTTCAAGGCCTCTCTTCCGGTCTTCCTTTTTTTGAAGCTGTTGTTCCAAGTTTGCTACAACGTGTGGTAAATCTCCTTTGAGTTCCTGCACTTCATCGAGATTTAAGTCAATTTTTTGAAGCGCATACAAGAGCCGTAAACGATTTTCCAAATTGAATGCTCCTTCAGTAACTATAATGTGTTGGGTTTGTCGAAAACTTAGTAACGCGTACTGTCAATTGTTCCTTGCTGTGCCGTGCTGCCTCACGAAGTCGTTTGGCAAGTGGTTCAAGAATCACCTGCTCGGTTTCCCAATGCCCGGCATCCACTAATGCGATTGTACCTTCCGCCGAGTGGTATGTATGGTATTTAACATCGGCAGTAACGAATGCGTCTGCGTTAGCTCTCACAGCTGTTTGCAAGAGGTCTGAGCCGCTCCCGCCGCACACAGCGATTTTTTGAACACGCTGTTTGGCTCCTGCCGTATAGCGCACGGCCTCGGCTTTAAGCGATTTCTTCACAAGCTGCAAAAACGATTTCAGCGGCATGCTGTTTGGCAGATCGCCAATTGCGCCCATGCCGTAATTTGTGCTGTCGTTTTCTAGCGGATAAACATCATATGCAATTTCTTCGTACGGGTGCGCTGTTTTCATCGCCGATACGATTGTATTCACGGCTCCGCGCGGAGCGATCATTTCAAGTCGAACTTCCTCAACCGTTTCTAATTTGTTCGCTGTGCCAATGAATGGGTTCGTCGATGCGGAGCCCCGGAACGTCCCTGTTCCGCTTATGCGATATGAACACGAGGAATACTCCCCGATGACCCCTGCGCCGGCGTCCGACATAGCATCCGCCACACGCTCAACATGTTCTTGCGGCACGAAGACGACAATTTTCGACGACAAGCCTTTCAAAGGAGAAAGAAATCTTATGTTCGTTAGCCCAAACTTTTCCGCAAACGCAAAACTGACGCCGTGTTTTGTAAAATCAAGATTCGTATGAGCCGAATAAACAGCGATGTTCGATTTTGCTAATTTCAGCACGAGCTTTCCCGTTTCGTCTGTTGTTGTGACCGCTTTCAGCGGACGAAACAACAGCGGGTGATGCGAAACAATCAGCTCTGCCCGTTGTGCGATAGCCTCTGTGACAATTTTCTCTGTGACATCAAGCGCAACAAGGATTTTTGAAACATGCCGCGAACGGTCTCCAAGTTGTAAACCGACATTATCTTTCTCCCACGCAATCCATTTTGGCGCCCACGCTTCGATGATGTGTTCGATATCCGCTATCGTCATCCATGTTCCTTTGAATCACCATCCCAATAGGGGATAAAAAAAGTGTCCCGCCTCTTGGGCGGGACACTTTGACGAGATTTAGTCAAGTAGATAAACGACAACCGGATGTTTTTGCCTTTTCGTCTTGAGCATCGCCTGCAGTTAAACCAACTTGTGTGTATGAGTAAATCGCCGTAGATATATAGTAGAGAAAAAAAGGCACAAAAGCAAGCTTTGGAATTGACCATACTGTTTAGCGTATTGCACTTGCTTTTTGTGTATTGTGTCTCTACAATTATTTAAGCTCCCATCCTGTAAGCTGGGGGAGCCGTAGCTGCAAGCGATTCAAGAAAAACATTCAAGAAATACTCAAAGGGTTTCAGAGGAAAAACAATGGGTGAAGTCAAAACAATGACCGTGCAGCACCTTTCGGGTCATGCATTTGCTGCCAAGGGCGGCTCGAATCATTATGCCATCATCGATGGAGGTTCAGAAGGCCAACCGGCAGGAGCGCAGGGACCGATGGAAATGATCCTTGCCGCATTAGGAAGTTGCTCGGGCGGCGATGTGGTGGAGATTCTCAAAAAAAAGCGGCAGGACGTCCGCAGGTTTTCAGTTCAGCTTTCAGGCGAACGGGCTGAAGACCATCCGCGGGTCTATAAAAAAATCCATATGAAGTTTATCATTCACGGCAAGAACGTCGAAAGAGCTGCCGCGGAGCGTGCCATTGAGCTTTCGTTAACCAAGTACTGTTCAATCAATGGTATGCTCTCGAAGGTTGTTGACATCACGCACGACTATGAACTACACGAGTGGGATGCGGAGACCGAGCACGTAAGCGGTTAAGATTCCGCTTTGTCGTCTGAGGTGGAAAGCTTTCGGAATTCGTACTTTTCGAAATTAATGTCGCGGAGGCGTTTGATTTCGGTGTCGATCTGAATAAAGAACTCTTCGAATTTTTTCATTTCGGATTTGTCTTCAGCGCTTAATTGCTGACGCTGGACGAGGTCGGAGCTGATTTTGATTGCTGCGAGCGGATTGTTAAATTCGTGACAGACGGTGACGACAAGCTGGCGGATGGCTTCCGCCTGCTTCTCCGCAATCAGGATCCTCTTTTCGACAGCTTGTAACTGCTCGTGCCGCTGGACGCGGTCGAGCACGTTCAGGATGGTGCGGGGGAGTAGCGATTCAGCGAGGTCGTCTTTGACGAGAAAATCGTCCACACCGAGCTTCATCGCTTCAATCGCCAATTTGACGTCCCGCATCGACGTAATAAAAATGATTGGCGTTTGGTTGTTCAGCTGGTTGAGCTGTAAGCAAAAATCCAAGCCTGTCGCACCGGCGAACTGGTAATCGGTGATAATAATATCGAGGCCTGTATTCGTTTTTGTTTCCTCGATGGCGTCTTCGACATTATCTTTCCAGACAAGTTTAAACTCGTGGTCTTGGTACTTTTGCAAGTGATGCTGGACGATCTTGACGAACGCAACATCATCATCGACTAACAGGACATTTGTTATTTTTGCAGGCTCTTGGCTCATAAAGCGTATTCTTCTATGAATGTCAAAGTAAGGGTTGATTTGTTGATTTGCAACTTGAATTCAAGACGATATACGCCGTCTTATGGAAATCGCAAAAAACATATCGTGTCGGAAGAACTTTTTAAGAGTATATAGACATAATGGTTAGTATTGCTTTTCGTGAGGAAATTCTCTATACTCACCCTGCTACACTGGGGAGAACATAGTGAGCATAGAACAAAGAGAAACAATTTTCCCAGTGACAAGGAAAGACACCGATGCCGGCAAAAAATAGAATACTCGTGGTTGACGACGAAGAAGCGCTCCGCACCGTGCTTGGCTCCGAGCTTGAAGGCGAAGGATATGTTGTGCAAATGGCTGGAGACGGAGACGAGGCGATTAAGATTCTCGAGAGCAACGCTTTCGACCTGATCCTCTTGGACATCAAAATGCCGACAGTCGACGGATTTGAAGTCCTCAAGTTCATCAAGCAGAAGCACCCGCTCAGCAAGGTGATCATGCTGACCGGATTTGCCGACCTCAAGAATGCCATCGAATCGAAAAAGCTCGGCGCGGAAGATTTTGTGAGCAAGCCGTACGACTTAGTAGACCTGCTCACCACCGTCGAGCGAGTATTGAGCGGCGTCTGACCATTCCCACAGTGTCGCCGTTGGCCACAGTTTTGGATTGAGACGGACGTGCATGGCAAAGAAGTATCACATTTTGATTGTGGACGACGAAGAGTCCATCACCTTCCTCCTGCAAACCGAGTTTGAAGAGTTCTCCGAATATGAGGTCGATACCGCCCTCAATGGCACTGAAGCCATCAACCTGATCCAATCCAAACCATACGATGTTGCACTACTCGACATTAAAATGCCGCGTGTCGGCGGTTTGGAAGTCCTGAAATTCATCAACGAGCATTCCCCCGCAACGCAAGTGATTATGCTGACGAACGTCATCGACGTGAAGACGGCAGTCGAGACGGTCAAGCTGGGCGCGTATGATTTTGTCAGCAAGCCGTACGACCGCGACCAGTTGCTGGTGACAGTCCGCCGCGCGCTGGAGCGCAGGCAATTGGTGATCGAGAAAGAGATGATGGCTCGCGAACTCAACCGTCTTGGCGGGAGAGTTGAGATTATCGGGCAGAGCAAGCCGTTCCGCGAAGTGATGGAGCATACGAAAAAGGTCGCGGCGAGCGACGCGTTCGTTCTCATCGAAGGCCCGAGCGGTACAGGCAAGGAGCTTGTTGCCCACCTTATCCATCAGGAAAGCCCTCTCAAAGACCGTCCCTTCGTGGCGGTAAACTGCGCATCTATTCCCGACCAGTTGCTCGAGAGCGAGTTGTTTGGGCATGAAAAGGGTTCGTTCACCAACGCTTATAACACGAAGCAGGGATTGGTCGAGGTTGCGCACGGTGGAACATTGTTTTTGGATGAAGTTGGAGACATTAGCCCGGTGACACAGCCTAAGCTGCTCCGGTTTTTAGAGACGGGCGAGTTCCGTCGTGTTGGTGGAACGACATCCATGAAAGTTGAAGTTCGAGTCGTCTCCGCCACGAATAAAAATCTTCAGAATGAGGTCAGAGCAGGGAAGTTTCGCGAAGATCTTCTCTATCGCTTGAATGTCGTCAGCATCCGTTTGCCGAGTTTAAAAGAACGCAAAGAGGACATTCCGCAATTGGTGGAGTACTTCCTCTCGCGGAAATCAAAATCGAATCCTAAGAAAATCACCCCTGAAGCGCTAAACGTATTGAAACAGTACGATTGGCCCGGCAATGTACGCGAATTAGAACACGTGATCGAAGGGGCGACCGTCATTTGCCAGAATGATACGATAGAGCCGTCCGACCTGTGGATTAACGCCGCACTGTCTGCTTCCTCGCGCAGCAGCGGCTCAGTGCAGGCTCCGGTTGACTCCCGCAATAACGGCTCGGCAGAATTGATTTCGCTTGAGGAGCTTGAGAAGATCCATATCGAAAAAGTCCTCCGCTACAACCGCTGGAACCGGCTTAAGACAGCCGAGATGCTTGGAATAACCCCAAAAACCCTCTACTTGAAAATTAAGCGCTACGGGCTAAAAACCCGCAACCCTGAAGAAGAATAACCCCTTCTACCCTCAGTAAAGCCCGTAACAATTTTTTAACAAAAAAAAATATTTTTTTTGTTGCCGCGAATGCAACTTTTTCGGGGTTGCTCACGTCTAATAAAGTGCAACACCTAAGCAACACATATCTCCTTCTTAATTGAGCCGGTTCTTTTCTGCCGTGGTGGGAAGATTAGACGCCGGCTCAATTTTTTTGCCTTTCGCGCAGCCTCGCTCACCTTGACTTTCCGCTGAAAACTGAGTATTTTACTCAATGTTGAGTACATTTCTTCCCAGCTTGTTGTATAAACTGTACACCTCTTTACCTTCCGTCGAAATGATCTCCAAAGGAGCGACATAACCGCATGCCGAAGTTCCAAGGCGTTGACTATTATAATTTAGATGAGTTGCTTTCCGAGGACGAGATTCTCGTTCGCAATACCGTACGAGAGTTTGTGGACGAACATATCACCCCGGTCATTGAAAAGCATTATATCGCTGGGACATTTCCCATGGATCTCATCCCCAAGATGGCTGAGTTGGGCTTATTCGGTCCTACGCTTCCAGCAAAGTACGGCTGCGCGGAGATGAATAACGTTGCCTACGGGTTGATGATGCAGGAATTGGAGCGCGGCGATAGCGGCGTGCGCAGCTTTGCGTCCGTGCAGAGTGGGTTGGTGATGTATCCCATTTATGCTTTCGGTTCGGAGGAGCAGAAAGACCACTGGCTGCCGAAGCTCGCCTACGGCAAAGCCATCGGCTGCTTTGGGCTGACGGAGCCGGACTACGGCTCCAATCCCGGCGGTATGGTCACTCGAGCTGAGAAGAAGGATGGCGGCTACCTCCTGAACGGTGCCAAGATGTGGATTACTAACGGCACTCTCGCAGATGTGGCAGTCGTTTGGGCGAAACTTGACGGGGAGATTAAAGGGTTTCTTGTTGAGAAGGGAACGAAGGGATTTACAGCTCCTGAAATGACGGGCAAACATTCCCTGCGCGCTTCAGTTACCTCTGAGCTGGTATTTCAGGATTGCTTAATTCCGGAGAAGAATCTTCTCCCGAAGTCGGGTGGATTAAAATCCCCGCTCATGTGCTTAACACAAGCGCGCTACGGCATTGCATGGGGCGCTATCGGCTCGGCGATGGCGTGCTATGACACGGCGCTGAACTACGCGAAGAGCCGCATTCAGTTCGATAAGCCGATTGCGTCGTTCCAGCTGACGCAAGAAAAGCTCGTGCACATGGTCACAGAGATCACCAAGGCGCAGTTGATGTGCTTGCAGCTCGGCAGGTTGAAAGACAAAAATAAAGTGAAGTTTACGCAGATTTCCATGGCGAAACGCAATAACGTGTACCACGCTCTGGAAATTGCTCGCGTCGCTCGGGAGATTCTCGGCGCGAACGGCATTTTGAGCGAGTACCCTGTGATGCGACACGCCGCGAACCTTGAATCGGTAAAGACGTACGAAGGTACGCACGAAATGCACACGTTGATCATCGGAGAAGATATCACCGGAATACCGGCGTTTGTGTAGATTACTATGGCCTCCAACAAAATACTCGGTGAAGCAATAACGTTTGACGATGTCCTGCTTGTCCCGGCAAAATCGTCTGTGTTGCCGCGGGAAGCGGATACATGCACGAAGCTTTCGCGCCACATTGAACTGAACATCCCGCTCATCAGCGCGGCGATGGATACAGTGACCGAATCCGAAATGGCGATTGGCCTGGCGCGAGAAGGCGGCATCGGCATCCTCCACAAGAATATGTCTGTTGCTAGGCATGCTGAGGAAGTCGATAAGGTGAAGCGCTCGGAGAGCGGGATGATTCAAGACCCAGTAACGCTCACACCGGAGAAAAAAGTCGGCGAAGCTCTGAGCGTGATGAAAAAATACAGCATCTCTGGCATCCCGATTGTCAAGGAAGACAAGCTTGTTGGTATCCTCACGAACCGCGACCTGCGGTTTGTCCCGAACCTTAATCTCGAAATTTCTCAGGTGATGACGAATGGAAGCTTGATTACGGCTTCCGTTGGCACCACACTTGACGAGGCTGAAGCAATTCTCCAAAAAAACAGAATAGAAAAACTGCCAATCGTTGATAAGAGCGGCAAGTTACGCGGGCTCATCACGTTCAAAGATATCCAGAAGAAGAAACGCTTTCCGAACGCGTGCAAGGACAAACACGGCAGACTGCGTGTCGGCGCGGCGGTTGGTGTAACGGAAGATACCCTCGACCGGGCTGCAGCACTGGTTGCAGCAGGAGCCGACGTTATTGTAGTCGATACTGCGCATGGGCATTCTCAGGGCGTCATAGAGATGATTAAACGAATCCGGTCAAAGTTTGATGTCGAGCTCATTGGCGGAAACGTCGGCACATCCGAAGGCGCGAAGGATCTTATACGCGCTGGCGTCGATGCTGTCAAAGTAGGGATAGGCCCCGGCTCGATCTGCACGACGCGCGTTGTTGCGGGTGTGGGCGTTCCCCAAATTACCGCTATTATGGAGTGTGCGAAAGTAGCGCGAAAATCGAACGTCCCCCTTATTGCCGATGGGGGCATTAAACAGACGGGCGATATCGCCAAGGCAATTGCAGCTGGGGCAGACACCGTCATGATTGGCAGTTTGTTCGCGGGCTTAGAGGAAAGTCCCGGCGAAAAAATTCTTTATGAAGGACGAAGCTACAAGATGTATCGCGGCATGGGCTCACTCGATGCGATGCGTAAGGGGAGTAAGGACCGATATTTTCAGGATGTCGAGGACGATATTCAAAAGCTTGTACCCGAGGGCATTGAGGGCCGGGTGCCGTATAAAGGCGCGTTAAGCGAGACGGTGTACCAGATGGTCGGCGGACTCCGAGCGGCTATGGGTTACTGTGGATGTCGCACCATCGCCGAGCTCAAAGCCAAGACGCATTTCGTCCGGATGACGGATGCCGGTTTGCGCGAGAGCCATCCGCACGATATCAACATCACCAAGGAAGCGCCGAACTATCATCTCTAAGCGCCTGCCTATGAACTCTCAACGGCTTGACGCTCTCCGCCGCAAGCTTTCTACCGCCCGCCTCGACGCCTTTCTCGTTACATTTCTTCCGCACGTCAGGTACCTAAGCGGATTTTCGGGTTCGAACGGTATATGCATCATCACGCGTTCGAATCAAGTGTTTCTTACCGACGGGCGGTATCGGGAGCAAGTGAAAGACGAAGTGCGCGGGTTTCGCATCGTCGTGGCGAGCGAGAGCTTGTTTGTTACAGCCGTTCAGAAGCAGCTTATCCCCCGCAATGGTAGGATTGGTTATGAATCGCAACACCTAACAGTGATAGAGCTGCGTAATCTCAAAAAGCTGCTTCCGAAAGCAATCTGGACTGCTACGAACGGGCTTGTTGAAGATATTGCGGTTGTCAAGGATGATTCGGAAATTCGATTGTTGAAGCAGGTTGTTACCATCACGGACCGAGTGTTTGAGCAGTTATTGAATGTGATCAAGCCCGGAGTCCGCGAGTTGGAAGTTGCGGCTGAGGCGTCGTATCTTCACCGGATGGCAGGCTCGGAAGCAGATGCATTTGAGCCTATTGTTGCAAGCGGAAAGCGCGGTGCGCTGCCTCATGCCCGTGCAACAGACAAAAAGATTGCAAAAGGCGAGTTGGTAACCATTGATATGGGCGGTCGTTTCCAAGGCTATCACAGCGACCTGACACGTACAGTTGCGGTCGGAAAGCCATCCCCAAAAGCTCGACGGATGTATCAAGTAGTCGCTGATGCGCAGCAGTTGGCTATCGAAGCTGCCGGAAGCGGTATCAGCGGCAAAGCCCTGGATGCGGTTGCGCGGTCGCACATCAAAAAGAACGGCTATGGCAAGTACTTCAATCATTCGCTTGGCCATGGGTTAGGCCTGCAAATTCACGAACAGCCGCGCCTTTCTGTATTAAGTAAAGATATGCTTGTCGAGGGTAACGTCGTTACCATCGAGCCTGGTGTGTACATGCCGGGTGTGGGAGGCGTACGGATAGAAGATGACGTCGTCATCCGTCGCGGACACTGTGAAGTGCTCAACAAAGCTCCTAAAGAATTGATCATTCTCTAATAACATGTCATTCGCTCCTAGAAAAGTTCTCGTTATCGCGTATTACTTCCCGCCGCTGGGACTCAGCGGTGTGCAGAGGACAACGAAGTTCGTTAAGTATCTACCCCAATACGGCTGGAAGCCGACTGTGCTGACTGTCGCGCCGACGGGTTACTATGCGTTGGATGCTTCACTTCTGCTAGAAGTAGAAGGGACAGAGATTGTCCGCACGAGTTCGCTGGATGCGAACAGGTTGTTCCGTAAGCATGGTGTTGTCAAGATGCCGTCCGAGCGCATGAGGAAATTTCTGCAGTTTGCAGGGGATACTTTTTTTATTCCGGACACAAAAATCGGATGGAAACCCGGGGCTCTGAAAGCAGCGAACGATTTGTTGAAGCGTGAACAGTTCGACCTGATTTTCGCAACCGCGCCACCGCAGACGGATTTCCTTATCGGACGAGAATTGAAAAAGCGAACCGGATTGCCGCTGGTGCTTGATTACCGCGACGCGTGGCTTGATTATCCGTTCAAGTACTTCCCGACTCCATTGCACAAGTATTTGAATTACCGGCTTGAAAAACGGGTCGTTGCGGCTGCAGACCGCATCATCGTCACTCATCGAAGAGTGAAAGAAGGCATTCTGAAACGGTATATCAGACTGCATTACAACGATGTCACAATCATTCCACAGGGATACGACCCGGAAGATTTTCAAACTGCTGAAGAGAAGATCAAGCGCCGAGCGCGTTTTCGTATCACGCATGCTGGGACGTTCTATGGCGGAAGAAATCCAAGCGCATTACTGCACGGGTTGCGTAAGCTTTTTGATGAATCGCCGAGTCTTGAAGATTCCATCGAGGTTTGTTTTGTTGGTACCATTCGTCAACAAGACCGCCAGCTTGCCGAGCGTTTGGAGCTTGAGGAAAACGTGAAGTTTCTCGGCTATCTCAACCATCAGGAGTGCGCAAAGCAGCTGTTGGCGTCGGACCTGCTCTATCTTGTTCTCGATAACGATTATCAATCACCGGGGAAGTTGTATGAATATTTCGGTTCGCAGAAGCCGATCCTCGCTTCTCTCGTTGACGGCTACATGAAAGAGGTGGTTGAGGCTTCTCAAGCTTCCGTTTCCGTGCCGCTCGACGATGCCGCCGCTCATGCAAAGGCGTTAAGCGATTTCTACCAACAGTACGAGCGCAAGAAATTGAAGCAAGTTCCCAAAGAATACGCCGACCGGTTTAACCGTGTTGAGTTGACCGGCGAGCTGGCAAAGATGTTCGAATCGCTGATGGATTACGAAAGACACGCGATCACAAAATTGCAGGAGCGTGTCTCGTGAGGGTGCTCCTTATCGGCTCGGGCGGAAGGGAACACGCCATCGCGTGGAAGCTTCGGCAGAGCAGGCACGTACAGGAGTTATACTGCGCTCCGGGGAATGCAGGCATCGAAGAATATGCAATGCTCGTTCCGATAAAGGCTGCGGAGAACGAGAAGTTGCTTGCGTTTGCTCAAGAACAAAAAATCGATTTGACTGTCGTTGGCCCTGAGCAGCCGCTGGTAGAAGGTATCGTTGATGCGTTTGAAGAGCGAGGGTTGAAAATCTTCGGACCACGCAAGGCTGCAGCCTTGCTTGAAGGAAGCAAAGCGTATTCAAAGAACTTCATGCAGAAATACAGTATCCCGACAGCGCGCTTCAAGAGTTTTTCCGCGAACGAAGTTGCTGAAGCGAATCGTTTTCTGCAGGGAACGACTTTTCCCGTCGTGCTCAAAGCTGATGGGCTTGCTGCGGGTAAGGGCGTGCTGATCAGTGAAACGAAGGAAAAAGCCCAGCGCGCGTTTGAGGATATTGCGGTCAAGAAAGCATTCGGCGCGGCTGGGGAAAAGGTTGTCATTGAAGAATTCTTGGAAGGCGAAGAGGTTTCCGTGTTTGTCGTTACTGACGGCACCGAATTCGTCACGCTTGCGTCGGCACAAGACCACAAACGCATTTTTGACGGCGACCGAGGGAAGAACACCGGTGGCATGGGTGCGTATGCACCGGCACCGATTGTTGATGAGGCGTTGCTTCGACAAATTACCGAACAGGTTGTGCGCCCAACACTCGACGGCATGCGCAAAGAAGGCACGCCATACCGAGGGTGCTTATATTGCGGATTGATGATAACGAAATCCGGACCAAAGGTGCTCGAGTACAACTGCCGCTTTGGTGACCCCGAGACGCAGGTAGTAATCCCGTTGATTGCAGGAGATTTCGCCGAACTACTTTTCTCAGTTGCAGATGGCAGGCTCGATAACAGGAACGCGCGGCTTCACTCCGGCTCCGCTGTCTGCGTGGTTATGGCGTCAAAAGGTTACCCGGACGAATATGAAACCGGCAAAGTTATTTCGGGATTCGACAAATTTTCGCATGGTGACGATGTCGTGGTGTTTCATGCCGGCACAAAGAAAAATGGGAGTGACATTCTCACAGCCGGTGGACGAGTGCTGGGTGTAACGGCAATCGGGCAAAATTTAGAATCGACAATTCAAAAAGCATATCAAGCGGTTGAAAAAATCTCATTCGACGGGGCTCAGTATCGTAGGGACATTGGACAAAAAGCATTGAAGAGGTTAGACAAAGCACAGTTATGAAAATCCTCATTACCGGCGGCGCTGGGTTTATCGGTTCTCATGTTGCCGATGCATATGTCAATGCAGGTCATCAGGTTGTTGTTTTCGACGATCTTTCCAGCGGGTCGCGAGAGAACTTAAACCCGAAGGCGAAATTTTATCAAGTAGATATCCGCAGTGACCAGATCGAAGGCATTTTCCAGCGCGAGAAGTTCGATGTGGTGAACCACCATGCCGCGCAGATGGATGTGCGTCGCTCCGTGGCTGATCCAAAGTACGATGCTTCAATCAATGTCATGGGAACGCTGAACCTGCTTGAATCCGCGCGGAAAAACGGAGTGAAGCAGATTATCTTTGCCTCCTCCGGTGGAACGGTGTACGGCGAGCAAGAAACATTCCCTGCAACAGAAAGCCACCCTCTCAAGCCTCTGTCTCCTTACGGAATCACTAAAGTTGCCGTTGAGAAGTATCTCTACTACTATAGAGAAGTATATGGTATTCCGTACGTCATCCTGCGCTATGGGAATGTGTACGGGCCGAGACAAAATCCGTTTGGCGAGGCAGGGGTTGTTGCAATCTTCGCGCACAAATTACTCAAAGGCGAACAAGCGATTATCAACGGCGATGGCAAGCAAACCCGGGATTATGTGTACGTAGGCGACGTTGTTCAAGCTAACGTGCTTGCGCTTCAGTATGACGGCTCTGGAATCTATAACGTCGGAACTGGCGTTGAGAACGATGTCAACACGATTTTTAAAAAACTGCGAAAGCATCTGAACCCAGAAAGCAAGGAAGAACACGGACCGCCGAAAGCCGGAGAGCAGCAACGCAGTGTGATTAGCTTTGCAAAAATCAAGAAAGAGCTTGGTTGGTCGCCTGTAACTAAATTCGACGAAGGATTGTCTCTCGCAGCCGAATATTTTAAACAAAAGCATTAACCGTATTAGCAGCAACGTGAAGCGACACATCGACGATACTATCCAGAGCATTTTCAACGGCGACCGCCGCGCTGTCGCCCGCGCGATCTCGCAAGTAGAGAATGATACGATCGATGCGGCCGAAATACTTCAGCAGGTTTACCCGCGCACAGGCGGGGCGTACCGTATCGGTATTACCGGCCCTCCTGGGGCTGGCAAAAGCACATTGACGAATAAACTGGCACGCTTCTATCGGATGCAAGGGAAAAAAGTCGGCATCATCGCTGTTGACCCGACGAGTCCGTTTACCGGCGGCGCGCTCTTGGGAGACCGGGTGCGGATGACTGATGTGGAATTGGATGAGGGGGTGTTCATCCGCAGCATGGCGTCGCGTGGCAGCTTGGGCGGACTGAGCAAACGCGCAAAGGAGGCAGCGGATATTCTTGACGCGGCGGGCTTTGAGTACGTGTTGATGGAGACGGTTGGGGTCGGGCAATCGGAGCTTGATATCGCCGGGGCGGCGGATACGACCGCTGTGGTGCTGGTGCCAGAATCGGGCGACGGCATCCAGGCGATGAAAGCAGGGCTGATGGAGATTGCCGATTTCTTTGTGATGAACAAGTCAGACCGCCCGGGCGCAGACCAGGCGGTGATGTCGATTAACATGATACTCGGTTTCAAGCCAAAGACGGATAACCGTGCATGGGCGCCCACTGTGATTCAGACCGTTGCAAGTGAAGCAAAAGGTGTGGAAGCTGTTGCGGGGTTGGTGGAACAGCACCGGTCGTTCCTTGAAACCTCGGGCGGATTGGGACGAAAACGGAAATCACGGCTGCGCAACAGGATTCTTGAATTAATCGACCAACGCCTGCAAGTCGATTTTTGGAATGCCGAGCGAACGGAAGAGTTAGAGCAGGAAGTTGAGCATGTGCTGAACCGCAAATTAACACCGTACGACGTAGCGGCGAAGTTATTTACGCATTTCAAAGCCAGCGAGGTAAGTCATGGCAAATGAGACGATGACGGAAACAGGTCTCGATTTCCATCTAACGGACGAGATGAAAATGTTCCAGCAAGCAGCGCGGGAGTTTGCTGAGAACGAAATCCGCCCGCAGGTGATGAAACTGGACGAGGCACAGGAATTCCCAATGGACGTCTTGAAGAAAATGGCGGAGTTGGGTTTTCTCGGTGCTACAGTGCCGACAGAACTCAGTGGCGCCGGGTTGACCGCTCTGGAATTCATCATCATCATGGAAGAAATCGCGCGCATCGACCCTTCCGTCGGGTTAACTCTTGCCGCGCACAGCGGTCTGTGTTTGGAGCACCTCTCCCAGTTTGCAAACGATGTGCAAAAGAAAAAATATATCCCGGATCTGGCGACCGGAACAAAGATCGGCTCCTGGTGTTTGACCGAACCGGAAGCGGGGAGCGATGCGAGCGGCACCAAGACCGTTGCCGTCCACACCGGCAATTCGTACATTATTAACGGCACGAAGACATTCATCACGAATGGCTCCTACGCCGATACGTTCGTCGTGATGGCGAAGACCGACCAGTCTAAAGGCAAGAGCGGCATATCGGCTATCATTGTTGAGCGTGCGATGGGTGGAATCTCCGTAGGAAAAAAAGAAAACAAGCTCGGTATGCGTGCCAGCGATACGGTGCAGTTGATTTTCGACAATGTGAAGGTTCCGTCAGAAAACCTGTTGGGCAATGAAGGCGAAGGTTTCAAACAAGCCCTTTCTGTATTGGATAGCGGACGTATTGGGATCGCAGCATTGTCCGTCGGGTTGGCGCAAGGAGCGATGGATGCCTCGTTGAAGTACGCCAAAGAGCGGAAGACATTTGGCAAGCCTCTTGCCGAGCACCAAGCGATTCAATTTAAACTTGCGAAGATGTCCGTAGAAATTACCGCCGCGCGTTTGTTGACTCAACGGGCTGCCGCGGCAAAGGCGAGCGGGAAGGATATTAATTTGCTGGCAGCGACTGCGAAGCTCTTCGCCAGCGAAGTTGCTGAACGCGTTGCGTCAGAAGCTGTGCAAATACACGGCGGGTACGGGTTCATCAAAGAATTTCCGGTGGAGAAATACTACCGGGACGTGAAGCTCCTCACTATAGGCGAGGGGACGTCGGAAGTGCAAAAAATGGTCATTGCGAAGAACCTTTTGAAATAAACGAAAGCCTCGACTTGAACAATCGCCGGAATCTTCTCTCCATCATCGCACTGCTTTTTATCGTATCCGGGGCAGCGGGACTCATCTACCAAATAGTGTGGTTTAAATATCTCTCGTTATTCCTCGGCAGCACCACATACGCGCAGACCATGGTGTTGGCGTCATTCATGGGCGGGCTCGCCATTGGCGCGGCGCTCTGGGGTAAGCGTGCCGACGTCTCGAAAAATCCTCTTTCACTGTATGCTTGGCTTGAGCTAGGTATCGGCGTATACTGCCTCGCTTACCCGTGGCTGTTGGATATTGTCAAATCGGTATTTATCAGTATTGTTGTCGGTGCGGGATGGGAGAGCGATAGCGGAGCAACGTTATTCCTAAAGTTGGTTGTGAGCTTGTTAACTTTACTGCCGCCGACAATTCTCATGGGTGGCACGTTGCCCGTGCTTGTCCGGTTTCTTTCTCATAGGATCGAAGATGCAGGAAAGAATGTCGCGATTCTGTATTTTTTGAACAGCTTCGGCGCTGTCGGCGGGTCGATCTTGGGCGGTTTCTTTTTTGTTTCAATGGTAGGATTGCAAGCGACAATTTTTTCCGCCGTGGCTGTCAATATTCTCGTTGGTGTTGTCGCGTTGATTCTCTCGCGCAAGCAACTTCCGGAAGTTGAGGAGGTTCCCGAAGCTGCCGAATCAACATCGCAAACGTTTAGCGATAAGCAAGTCCGGATAGCCGTTATGGTTGCCGGCTTTTCCGGTTTTACAGCGATGGTATACGAGGTTGCATGGGTGCGATTGCTTATGCCGCTCTTAGGCTCTACGACATACTCGTTTACGTTGATGCTGGTGGCGTTCATTTCTGGCATCACCGTTGGCAGCTGGGTCGTTTCCGCGGTCATTTCGCGCATCAAAAATCTTTTTGGCTTTCTCGCGTATTGCCAGATTGGCGTAGTGCTCTCGCTGTTGCTTGCCTTGCCATTGTACGGACGTTTGCCGTATTACTTGTGGAAAATCGGTTCGTTGCTCGCACGCACCGAAGGCGCCTATCCGTTCTTCCTCACTGCCGAATTCTTACTCTGTTTCGCCGTGATGGTGGTGCCGACAATTTTCCTCGGCATGTCATTGCCGGTTGCGAGCCGTATCGCCAGCCAGCGCATTGAGGTATTAGGCGCAGCGGTAGGAAATATTTTTTCAGTGAATACGGTGGGAACAGTTCTCGGCTCGTTGACTGCGGGGTTGGTGCTGATACCCGCTGTAGGAATACGACACACTATTGAGCTGGCGGTTGCGCTCAACCTTGCCCTTGGGGTAGTGATTTTGCGGGCTGAAACGGATTTTTCAGCCAGGTTGAAGAAGGTGTTAACCGCCGTTCCGGTTGTGTTATTTCTGGTGTACATCGTTTCCGCGTCCGGCTGGAATCAGAATGTGATGCTGATGAGTATTTTCCGGAAACTTGCGTACAGCGTTCAACCTCCAAATACGTACACTGAGTTTGAGAGTGAGGCTTCGGTCATCAATGTTTTGTACCACAAAGAGGGAGCTAGCTCCACAGTAGCCATTGCACAGGCCAAGGGGTCGCCAACGCTATCGCTCTATATCAACGGGAAAGTTGATGCGACCAATGACGCTGATTTGGCGACTCAGGTACTGTTAGGCCAATATCCGATGATGTATCACCGGGATGTAAAGGACGCACTGGTGATAGGGCTTGGGAGCGGAGTGACGGTCGGCAGCATGCTTACTCATCCGGTTAACAGCATCGACTGCGTGGAAATTTCTCCGGAGGTTGTGCAGGCATCAACGTTTTTCAACGACGTGAATAACCGGCCGCTCGAAGACAAGCGTATGCGTCTGGCGATAGACGATGCACTGGCATTCCTTCAGTTGACGCAGAAATCATACGACGTGATTGTCAGCGAGCCGTCAAATACATGGGTGAGCGGTGTGGGGAACCTCTTTACACGCGAATTTTTCCAGCAATGTAAAACGCGCTTGAAGGATGGCGGGTTCTTGGTGCAGTGGTTCCACCTCTATGAAATCAGTGATGAAACGTTCCGAGTTGTTCTTCGGACGCTGCGGGAAACATTCCCGCACGTGATGATGTGGCAGGGATTGGATCAGGATATGATCCTCCTCGCCTCTGTAGAACCGCTCCAGATCGACTATGCACTCGTCAAAGAAAAATTCAATATCCCAGCGGTTCGAAATGATTTGAGGCGGATAGCCATTCCTGACCCGATGACGTTGTTTTCGCTTCAAGTTCTCTCCGAAAAATCGTTGGAGCGCTATGTGGGCGCGGGGGTTGTTAATACTGAAGACCTTCCGTTGCTCGAATATTGGTCCCCGCGAGATTTGTTCTTGCAACGCAATGTTGAACAGCTTGCACAGCTTGATGAGCGGATAAATTTTTCGAAATCAACCCTCGTTCTGCAAACGGTGGCGGATTCCGTCGGGTTGCCGGACTCAGTAATGATGAACATCGGGAAGCTTCATCTCGCTGTACGAAGGGGAAATCCTGTGTTGGGGTACAGCATGCTTCGGAGATATTACGAGAATAATCCTAGGGATATTACGGCGTTGCAATTGCTTGTTGGCGCTGCAGACCGGTTTAATCGAGACGAGGAGGCGTTGCGCTACGTACAAAAAATTGCGGAGATGAAGCCAAAGGATCCTGTTGCGCTTTCGGCATACGCGTGGAGAAAGTATCTCTCTGCACGGCGAGTTGCAAGCTCTCTGGAATCTTTCGATTTCTCTAAAGAACGAAAAGTCCTCGAACAGTGCATCGAACTGGCTGCGGATACGGTAGACGACTTCCAGTTGAAACTTGCGGAAATGTTTTTCCGCGCTCAAGAGTATGAGGAGGCGATTCCGCATTACATCCGCGCAATTAAAATCCGTGAAACCCATCGTCCTCGTTCCGACATGCGGGACGATCAACTTCGTTTAAGGCTCGCGCAAAGCTATCGACATTTGGGCAACAACCAACGAGCTTTGCAGTTTGGCGTTCAGGCGACGTTGCTAAATCCCCGGAATGAGGCGGCACGCGAGCTTGTCTATCAGATCTGGAAAACAATGGAGAATGAAGCGAACTGATGGCGCGAATCGGCAGCGAAATAAAGAAATCAGCCGTTACGAAGGCGAACGAGGAATACCTCTTGAGCGCGTTGACACGCCTTAAGGCTGAAGGGCATACGGTGAAACTCGGAGGTGGAAAAGATGCAATCGAGAAGCACCGCAAGCGCGGGAAGCTGTTCGTTCGCGATCGTATTGAAAAACTCATTGACCCCGGCAGCAAGTTTCTTGAAGTCGGGCTGTTTACTGCGTATGGAATGTACCAAGAGTACGGCGGAGCACCTTCGTCGGGGACGGTGTTCGGCGTCGGAAAGATCCACGGCCGCGACGTTGTCGTCGTTGCGAACGACGCGACAGTGAAAGCGGGGGCGTGGTTCCCAATGACGTGCAAGAAAAATCTTCGCGCGCAGGAAATTGCCATCGAGAACCGTCTGCCCATCGTATACCTTGTGGACTCCGCAGGCGTATTTCTCCCGCTTCAATCCGAAATTTTTCCGGATAAGGAACACTTCGGGCGCATCTTCCGTAACAATGCTATAATGTCCTCGATGGGCATTACGCAAATCGCCGCTATCATGGGTCCTTGCGTGGCCGGTGGGGCCTATCTGCCGATTATGAGCGATGAGGCGATGATTGTGGATAAAACAGGAAGCGTCTTCCTTGCCGGCTCTCACCTGGTAAAAGCGGCGATCGGCGAGGAAATCGATAACGAGTCGTTAGGCGGTGCGACTGTGCATTGCGAGATCAGCGGTGTCACCGACCACAAGATGAAGGACGACGAGGAGTGCCTCGCGAAAATCCGCAGCATCATCAGTAAGTTAGGCGAGCGGCAGAAAGCCGGGTTCGACCGCACGGAACCAAAACCTCCTGCGTTCAGTCCAAAGGAAATGTACGGACTGATGCCATCCGACAGGGCGAAGCCGTACGATATGTATCAGGTCCTCGCGCGAATACTTGATGACAGCGAGCTAGAAGAATATAAGGAGGGTTACGGGAGGACGATCATTACTGGTTATGGGCGTGTGGATGGCTGGGCGGTAGGCATTGTGGCAAACCAGCGGCAAGTAGTGAAAACCAAGGAAGGCGAGATGCAGGTGGGGGGCGTTATCTACAGCGACAGCGCCGATAAAGCCGCGCGGTTTATCATGAACTGTAACCAAAAGTTGATTCCGCTCGTATTTATTCAAGATGTCGCGGGGTTCATGGTGGGAAGCAGGGCGGAGCAGGGAGGCATCATCAAAGACGGCGCGAAGATGGTGAATGCGGTCGCCAACAGCGTCGTGCCGAAGTTTACCTTCATTGTAGGCAATAGCTACGGAGCGGGCAACTACGCCATGTGCGGGAAGGCGTACGACCCGCGGCTCATCTATGCGTGGCCCACGGCTCAAATTGCTGTGATGGGTGGAAAGCAGGCGAGCGAAACCTTGTTGAGCATTAAAGTGCAGGCCATGGAGCGCGGCGGGCAGCACATTTCGCAGGAACAACAAGCGCAGCTGTTGAAAGAAATTCAAGAACGGTATGACGCTGAACTCGACCCTCTCTTTGCAGCATCTCGACTCTGGGTGGACGGCATTATCGACCCGGTTGAGACGCGCGAAATTCTCTCACGGGGGATCACTATGGCTTCGCACAACCCCGATATCCCCAAGTTTAACCCCGGTGTTATCCAAACATAATCGCCGCGCAAACAAACGGCTTCACATGCGAACGCTTTTGCTTATTGCGGTGTTACTCATAGCGGGGAGTTCGCCTTCCTTTTCGCAGTGCGACAACGAGCCGGGTCCCGGCGGCTTAACATGGGAATACGAAACCGAGAAGAAAGGCTTTTCCATCTTCGGATTTCTTGGAGATGCCTTTACGCCGCGCATCGTGCTGGATGTAAAAGCTATACGTGGATATGTTCGTGATGAGCGCTTTGTCGAGCTGACAAAGCTCTGTGGAGACCAGCGTGCCGTGGATGCGATCTACCTCCGGGCACTCAAGATTGCGGAATATCACATCGGCCGGGCGTTGTTTCTCTCGATGGCGGCAACGATGGAACACCAGAACCTCGACGTCCGGATGCCGCTGGTCGAATCAATCAAGTTGCCGTTGACGTTTGAAGAAGATTCGTTGTTCAAGTCGCGAACCAAAAATCTCCCCGCGCGGATTTATCCGGATTCCCCGATGGACGAGCATGGGGATAAGGATAAGTTGCAGCACTTTTTCGGGTCGGCATACCTCGCGTATGCGACAGAATCACGAGAAGTTGCGCGTTCGACGGGCGATGTGATGGAATGGGGCGAGGCTCGCTTTGTCGTCGGCGGTGCGGACGATTCGCGCGATCGTATCGCGAATATACAGGGTGAAAAATTCGGCCACGACTTGCTGTTGGTAAAAACGCTGTTGCCTTCAGACTACTTAAACTTACCGGTGAAAGTCGAGTGACCATTTGCTAACATTGTTAACAGGAATCCCCGCGCAATGAAAACTGTGTTAGTTGTCGACGACGAAAAAAGCGTCCGCGATTCGCTCAAGATGATTCTTGAGTACGATAAATACGACGTGCTCTTTGCGGAAAACGGCGAGCAGGCGCTGAAAACTGTCGATGGGTCGTACCTTGACGTCGTCCTGCTCGATGTAAAAATGGCGGGTATGGACGGCATCGAAGTTCTGCAGCGTGTGCGGGAACGCAAACCAGAGCTACCGGTGGTGATGATTTCAGGGCACGGGACGATTGAAACTGCGGTGGAGGCGACGAAACTGGGCGCGTTTGATTTTCTCTCCAAGCCCCTTGACCGCGATAAACTTCTCGTTACACTCCGCAACGCTCTCAACCACGCTCGCCTCACACACGAAAAACAAAAATTAGAAGAAGCCGTCGAAGGCAAACGGCAGATCTTGGGCGAAAGTCCGAAAATCAAGGAAGTGCTGGCTGTTATCGATCGGGTTGCGCCGACGGATGCTCGTGTGCTTATTACCGGCGAGAATGGGACAGGTAAAGAGCTTGTTGCGAGGGCAATTCACCGCAAAAGCAAACGCGCCGAGAAACCGTTCGTGGAAGTCAACTGTGCCGCGATTCCGGCTGAGCTCATCGAGTCTGAACTCTTCGGGCATGAGAAAGGCTCCTTCACTGGAGCAACATCTCAGCGCATCGGGAAATTCGAGCAGGCAGACGGCGGCACGTTGTTTTTAGACGAGATTGGTGATATGAGCCTCGCCGCGCAGGCAAAGGTGCTTCGCGCCTTAGAGGAGGGCAAAATCGAACGGGTGGGGGGCAATAAATTGATTTCAGTCGATGTGCGTGTCATTGCCGCGACAAACAAAAATCTCGAAGCAGAAAATAAAAAAGGCGGCTTCCGAGAAGACCTGTATCACCGGCTTAATGTTATTCCCATACACGTTTCGCCCTTACGCGAGCGCCGGGATGATATCCCGGTTCTCGTAAAGGCCTTCGTAGAAGACGTATGTGGGCGAAACGGTTTGGCAAAGAAATCCATCTCTGAGCAATCGTTGCTTGAGCTGGCAAAACGCGATTGGCCCGGCAACGTGCGCGAGCTGCGCAATGCCGTGGAGCGGATGGTGATTCTCTCGCCCAACGCGGAAGTCGATGTGAGCGTGCTGTCAAGCTTCGGCACGGCGACGGGCAGCAACGCGGCCGATGTTCTGAATATTGCAGGCACGTTCCAGGAATTCAAAGAGCGAGCCGAGGGTGCGTTTATCAAGAAGATGCTCGAGTTGTATAAATGGAATATCTCCAAGACCGCCGAAGCATTGGACATCCAGCGCAGCCACCTCTACACCAAAATGAAGCGCTATGGGTTAATGCGTGAGGGGGAGGAAGTGGAGTAGGTGAGTGCGGGTTGCGGACTTCGGAATAAAAAATACATCTGTCATTCCCGAATGCTTTTTGTCGAGAATCCATTACAATGATGATAAATAAATCCTCCTTCGTGATTATCCTGAATACTATGGTTAAGCTGTAGAGTTATGGATTCCCGCCTACAACGTGCGGGAATGACAGCTTTTGTTTTTATGGAGAGTAGAAAAAATTACGTGGTGGGAAGGTTAATATGGGCGCAATTCTGTTCTGCGAGGAGGCCGATTTATACTATCCGCCTTCTGTTTTCTGACTCCTGATGTCTGACTTCTGCTGTCGTACCGCCTCAAACATCACCAGCGCGCCAGCGACACTGGCATTCAGCGATTCAATCTTGCCATATAGCGGTATCTTCACCAAAAAATCGCATTTCTCTTTTACGAGCCGGCGTATGCCTTTGCCTTCATTACCGACAACGATAGCGATGGGACCTTTGTAATCGGCTTCATAATACGTCCTGTCGCCTTCCATAGCAGTGCCGATAATCCACACACCATTTTCTTTTAACTCTTCCATTGCTTGGACGATATTCGAAACGCGCGCAATCGGCACGTGAAGCGAGGCGCCTGCCGAGGTCTTTGCCACCGTTTCGCCGATGGACGCCGAATGGTGTTTCGGCACGATAACGCCGTGCACGCCAGCACACTCGGCGGTGCGAATCAACGCGCCGACGTTGTGCGGGTCTTCCAGTTCATCGAGTATCAACAAGAACGCCGGCTCGTTTTTTTGTTTTGCGGCAGCAAGGAGGTCTTCAAGTTCCGCAAACGGGGCTTGGGCGAGAAACGCGATCACACCTTGGGTTGTGGATTCATCGGCGTAGCCGCGGAATTTTTGCTTATCCGCTTCTGACACAGGTACGCCGTGTTGTTTCGCCAGCGCGCGGATTTTCTCTATGGCGTTTCCCTTCGTGCCGAAGAGAATAAGAATTTTCTCAACTGGCACACCGGATTTTAGCGCTTCTATGACAGGCTGGCGGCCGAATATGATGTTGGTATGTTGAGAGGAATCGGGCATTAAAACAGGAAAATTGTATTTTTCATCGTCAAAGCATTTTCAAATTCGTGCATTAGCTCGCATTTAGAGAGCGTTTCACGGCCGACCCTATGCGGGGTACCACCCGAGTGTGGGAAAAACCTGCCTGCCGGCTGGTCCAAGCCCATTTGGGGAATTTCCAAGCGCATCGTAGAAATGCGTTGAAGACCTATTCCGCCATTGCTTTCAGGTGTTGCCGCTTCATTTCACGTTTTTCAAGCATTCTGCCCGCTGCAAACACAACAATCCCCGACAGAAAGAAATACAAATCCGTCCACATGTCGCCTAAAAAGCCATAGATAAGTCCGACGAACACAGTAATAAACCCAAGAGCCTCTAAGAATTTCCCCCCGGAAAGCATTGGCGTGAGCTTGTATGCCATCCCCAACGCCTCACGCAACGATTGCTCGGTAATGTTGCCGAGCAATTCTTTTTTGCCGTTGATAACGACAACCGGCACTGCAACAAGGTATTCTTTATATCTAGGATGGTCTTCCGTCAGGATAATTTGAGTAGCGTCGAGGGGGACTTCTTTTTTCAGGCGCCTGATGAGAAGTTTGGCTTCCTCGCACAGTGTGCAATCGGGTTGGACGTACAGCTCCACTTTCGTCATGATGTCTAAACTATCTGAGGTTTATTCGTGAGCCGGAACCAACCGTACGCCCCGACCAGAATCAACACGAGGGCAATCAACTGTGCTTCGGAAAGCCCGAACGCGAGGCGCGGGTTGAGTCGGAGGAATTCGATAGCGAACCGCTCGATTCCCGCCAGCACGAGGTACGCCATGAACAGCTTGCTGTTTGGCGTTGTGGTTTTTCTCATGCGCCACAGGAGATAGAAAAACGCCGAGCAGATCAGAAACTCGTACACGGGCGTAGGATGTAGCGGTGTCGTATCGGGCACAATGCCGTTTGGAAATTGGCTGGTGATTTCAGGGAAATCCCTAAATGCCGCAGAAGGCGGGTACGTTCCGTTGGAGTAATCCGTTCCCCACGGCAGGTCGGTGGGAAATCCGTAATCGCCATCTCCCGCCAAATGACACCCGATGCGCGCGATTCCATAACCTAAGAGCAATCCCGGCGCAATTGCATCCGCCCCTACAAAGAAAGGGATGCCTTTCTTTTTGAGATATAAATAGATTGCAAACGCAGCGAGGATAAATCCGCCATAAAACGTTAACCCCGACGGCGAGAATGCCATGCCGATAGGGTCGGCAACGAACTGCGACCAATGTTCGATGAGGTAGAGCAGCTTGGAGCCGGCAACGCCCGCGATCAGAGCAATGAGCGTAATGTTATTACCGAACTGTGGGTTAATATGTTTCCGTTTCAGCTCGGATGGCAGCAAGTAACTTGCGGCGATGAAACCTATCGCCAGCATTAAGCCGTAGCTGTAAATAGTGAAGGGGCCTATTTCAAGAAGTCGAGGATACATTGAAGAAGCTGTTAATTGTTATTCAATAGTTATACTTTTGTGATAGAGCCAGACCGAAAAAATTGTCATGCCCGCAGATTGTAAGCGGGCATCCACCAGCTGGATTCCCGACAAAAACATTCGGGAATGACATGCTTTTTATATAAACTTCAAATCTTCGTTACCTTTAACCCGTCGATTTTCGCAATGATGAATGAATCGTTGGGATGTTTTTTGATATAAATCCGGTCGGGAGTTATCTCTATGCTGAACTCACTGACCTCTTTATTCATTTTATTGACCCGCACCGTGTACACCCCGTCGAGGTCGAAATATTCGCGCGTGCCCAGCGCCGGACCTTTGCCCGGCATTAGCATTGCCGGGGCGTGGAGGCCGATAATTTTAAGCTCGATGTCGTTTCCATCTCGCTTATCTTCCAGCGTAATATCGTAGCGGAAGTTGGTAAAGATTTCCGCCGTCTCAATTGCAAAGACGACGCCCTGTTGCTGTGTACGCTCGTCGACGTGGGCATACAAGCGAAGAACGTATTCCGGCTCTCTTGGTTTCTTTTCCATCAGCTCTGCAGCGACCCGTCAATCCGTTCCAACGAAATTTCTTGTTCACCGCCATTGCGCATATCTTTCAGTTTCGCTTTTCCGCTTTTCAGCTCGGTTTCACCAACCACGACAACATAGCGCGCATTCTGCCTGTTTGCCTCGCGCATTTGGGCTTTGACGCTCCTGCCGAGATAATCAAGCTCAACGGCAATCCCTTTCGCGCGCAACTTTGTGGCTTCAGCGAACGCCCACGTGAGCGAAGAGTTATCCAGTGCGACGAAAAATAATACTGGACCCGCCTCATCCTTCGGCGTATTTCCGGATTTTTCCAGCACCATCAACAAGCGCTCGATCCCTGCAGCAAAGCCCACGCCAGGAGTCGGTTTGCCGCCGAGCTTCTCGACGAGCAAATCATACCGCCCGCCGCCGGCGAGCGCGTCTTGTGAACCAAGCGCAGTGCTGGTGATTTCGTATGCAGTTTTAGTATAGTAGTCCAACCCGCGCACTAATCTGCCGTCGATAGCGTATTTGATGCCGATGGCATTGAGCAGCTGTTGCACTTTGGTGAAATGCTCCACACATTCCGTGCAGAGATGGTCTTTCATTAACGGGACATTCTTCGTGGCAGCTTTATCGCCTTCGTCTTTTGAATCGAGGACTCGCAGCGGGTTTTGCTTCAAGCGTGCCTGGCTTTCGGGCGAAAGTTTGCTCTGTATTCTTGTCAATTCGGCAACGAGCAATTCCTTATACTGTGGGCGGCATTTTTCACACCCGACAGAGTTTATTTTCAACTCAAATTGCTTGATGCCGAGCTGGCTGTAAATTTCGAGTGCAAGAGCCGTCATTTCCACATCGAGCAGCGGTGATTGCGACCCAATGGCTTCCGCGCCAAATTGGTGAAATTGTCGTAGTCTTCCTGCTTGCGGGCGTTCTTGCCGGAACATCGGTCCCATGTAGTACACTTTAACAAGCGGCGATTGCTCGCCAAGGTTATTCTGAATATACGCCCGCAATACTGATGCCGTTCCTTCAGGCTTAAGTGTAACGCTTTCTTCGCTGCGGTCTAAGAACGTATACATCTCTTTGTTGACGATATCGGTGAGCTCACCGATACTGCGTGAGAAGAGGGCTGTCGTTTCGAAGACTGGTGTGCGGATTTCTCGGTAGTTGAAGTCCCGCATCACGCGGTGCACAACGCGCTCCACATGCTGCCAGGCTTCCACCTCGCCGGGCAGAATATCTTTAGTGCCTTTGATGGATTTGAATTTCACTCGTTCTCCGAATTACGAAACCCCGCATAAGCGGGGTTTATTTTAATCACTCTAACGCGAAGGCGTCCCGCCGAGCGTTATGTTTAGAAAAGACAAATCCTCGGCGACAAGCCCGCTAAGGTTTTTTAGCGGGGATGCCTTCCTCCGGAGGAGTCCCTTCGGGAGGATTAGAACAAATTTGTTACACCTCAAAATACGTCGCCTCTTCCTGCCGGAAGATATCCAGAATTTCTTGAGACGATTTTGCTTCGATTAAACGGTTGCGAAACTCTTCCTTGTTCATCAATCGGGAAATACGGCTGAGCAGTTTAATATGCGGTCCCACCATGTTATCCTTTCCCACGAGTAGAAAGATGATGCGCACCGGCTGCTCGTCCAACGATTGGTAATCGATGGGCTGCGCGGTGACGGCGAACGCGCCGATGATATCTGCCACCGCGTCCGTTTTACCGTGAGGAATGGCGAAGCCGGACCCGACACCGGTCGACATGATTTTTTCGCGCTCGAGGATGGCTTCCCGCATCTTCTGCTTGTCCAGAACTTTTTCCTGTGCGCCCGCGAGATCGATCATGGCGTTAATAATTTCCGCTTTACTCGCGCCGGGGAGGTTTACACGCACAACTTTTTCGTTCAGGATGTCTGTTATTTTCATCTCACAATGATCTCAATGTTGACTCGATTGGGTTGACTCAATCTGTTTCTATCCAGCGAAGAATTTTCGTTTCGTATTCCAGTGCAAGCTCGTGCGCCGTTGTCGCTTCATCCGCTTCAACATAGATGTGGAACATCGGCCGCGTCCGGTCGGGATTTAAGAACACCGACGTATGGTTGCCTTTACTCTGTAAATAAACTTTGACGCCCTCCACGAGGTCGCGCCTCAGCGGTTCGGAGTCTTTCATCAGCCTGCGCATTACCCGCCCTTTGGCGTGCCAAGCACAAGGAACAGTTTTTTTGACAAAATGCAAGCGCGGAGTTTCGCCATCGAGCTCTCCAAGCCGCTTTTTTGTGACCGCCATGAACTCAAGCAACTTGGCGACCGAGTACATACCGTCCGAGGCGAACAGGAATTCGTTGAAAATGAACCCGCCCTTTGTTCCAGCCACAAATTTGTACTCTTTATCGCTCGCGGCGTCCATGAGAGCGAGGTGGCTATCACGGGTTCTTAAAACGCTCAGACCGAACTGTCCGGCAATCAGGTCGACCTCGCTGGAAGCGGAAATGGGGACTGCGATTTTCTTAAAGTCCGGGTTTGCCAAGGCGAAGAATTTCGTCATGAGCGTCAACATACGGTCGTTGTCGATCCTGTTGCCGTGCTCGTCCACCGTATAGAGCTTTTCCGCTCCGGGGTCAAGCATGCAGCCGACGTCATACTTGAGCGATGTAACGACATACGCAAGCTCTTTGAGTGATCCTTCAATTTCCTCGCGTGTGCGGGTCAGTCGCGTGTTATCAAGATACGCATTAAGAGCGACAACCTGAACATTCAGCTTTCCCAGGATATGGGGAAAGATTGTCGATGCAATGCCGTTTGAGTAATCTACCACGAGACGTAAATTCGCTGAGCGGATTGCTTGAATGTTAATTGTGCCGAGGAATCGTTCAGTATAACTTTCCGTCGTTCGTTCTGGGAAGGTGATGGAGCCGACCTTATCGTGGTTTGCGCGGATGAAGTCTTCCCCGAAGAACAACCGCTCAACCGATTTCGCTTTGCCGGTTGGGAGGTCTTTTCCATCGCCGTCAAAAAAAATGATGTCGGTATAATTTTTAAAGTACGGGGAGCGTCGGACGTGGATGCCGCCGCGTTCTTTGCCGCTTTTCAATTCATGGCGCACAATGGGGATGGAGGATGCGCGCAAGTCGCTGCAGTTAACGCCTGCGGACGTGAGCCCGCACATCACCGCGCGGTTGATCATACGCGAAACGTTATCGGCATCGCGGCTCGTCACAATGGTAGAGCCTGCTCCGACAAAGGCGCCGAACGCCGCACCCAACTTGGCGCCGAATTCCGGGTTCATTTCAATGTTTGAAATCCCTGACACTCGTGCTTCGGCGAACAGCTCACGCAGCCACCGGTCTTCCCATACAAGGCTGCGCGTCACGATGGCGCCTTCTTCTACCACTTTCTCGGGCCACAGTTTAATGTTGGAAAGCAACTGGCTTTTCTTGCCTATGATGCACTGGTCGCTCATGAAAACATTGTCTTGAATGACCACTTCATCACCGATAATGCACTTCTCGCCGATAACGGAAGCAGAAACGTCCGAACGCGAGCCGATTTGCGTACCATGCCAGATGACGGAATTGCGAATCACCGCGCCGGAGAGTATCTCACAGTTGTTCCCGATGACGGAGTTCACCACGACGGCGTCGCGGTGAATGCGCGAATTTTTCCCCACGATGACTGTGCCCGAAAGATTCCGGTCTGGAGTTTCGATTTTCGCATTTTCATCGAGATGGACGTTCTGTTTTTTCTTTCCCCCGATCTGGATGTGCACCGTGCTGCGAAGGATGTCGTTATGCGCTTCCTGATACTCGCTGAGGTTGCCGATGTCGCGCCAGTAACCTTCAGCAATATAACCGTATAGTCCAAGGTCTTGTTCCAGCAGCAGGGGAAACAGGTTCTTGCTGAAATCGAATTCTTCGCCTTTGGGAATAAAGTCGAGAACTTCCGGCTCGAAGATATAGATGCCGGTATTGATGGTGTCGCTGAATACTTCGCCCCATGACG